>JAUXGE010000361.1 GCA_030622435.1 Planctomycetota bacterium | reverse complement strand
GGTGTGTGCGGTCCGCCGGACATTCTGCGCGTGATCGATCTGCTCAACGGGGCCGGGGTGTATAATCCCTGGCTCAATGTGTCGATTCCAGTGTGCCCCAGCGCGCCATAGTCTCCATCCGTCGAACGAGAGCCGGCAGAGCACCGAACGATCGACCTTTGCGCGGGTATGCCGAGGGTCGGATCGAGAGTGCGATTGGCCGGGAACATCGGGATGAATGAGCCGACACTGCTCATGATTCACGGGATAGTGGGGTCGCTGCATTACTTCGACCCCCAGTCGCGCATGCCCGGGGTCAACGTCATTAACGAGGACCTGCTCGGGTACGGACGTTATATCGATTTCGGTGCCGAGCGGTTGACACTTGCTGCTCAGGCCGACCACGTAGCCCGGTGTATCGACGAGTTGCCCACTCAAGGGATCTGGCTGCTCGGGCACAGTATGGGCGGGGCGGTGGCCGTGCTGGCGGCCGACCTGCGTCCGGACCGAGTCTGCGGTATCATCAATGTCGAGGGCAACCTGACCGAGAAGGACACGTTCTGGTCGAAGAAGATCGCCGCCAAGACGCCGGAGCAGTGGGAACTTGAGTACCGCGAGATGGTTGCCGGTCCGGGCCGTTGGATCGCACGTTGCGGAGTCAAAACCGATCAACAGCGTACCGCGTGGACCAGGCAGATCCTCGACAATCAGCCTGCCGCTACACTGTACGCAATGTCCAAAGCGCTGCTCGAGGAGACGCTGTGCCCTGAGTTCCTCAATACGGTTCGAAGGGTGCTAGATCGAGGGATTCCGATGCACCTTGTCGCCGGGGCAAAGTCGGCCGCGGATTGGGGCGTCCCGGATTTCGTGCGTCAGGCGGCCGCTTCGTATACGGAGCAGCCGGACGCGGGTCACCTGATGATGCTCGAGGCGCCGGACGCGTTTTGCGAGATCGTCGCATCGCTCCTGACCAACAGCATGTGATTACCACGGTTTGGCGGGGTTGTCCGGGGACGTGACTCAGTGCAGTCTCGGGTAGCGGCTGTAGCGCCATCCCTTGTGGGTGGCGCCCCCCTGTGTGAGCACCACCCCTGTGGGTGACGCTTGCACCGGAACTGAAGCTGGTTGAAGAGCAAGGCAGGCTGAAGATATGAATCCACAGATTACATAGACTTCGCAGAAAGAGGGTCAGAGAGATACACGGACCTATGCGATCATCGGCGCGGCTATGGAGGTGCACCGGGAACTCGGCAGCGGGTTCCTGGAAGCAGCGTACCAGGAGGCGCTAGCGTTGGAATTCACCGCGCGTGACGTCCCGCACCGGCGTGAAGTTGAGCTGCCGGTGCTCTACAAGGGTCAACAACTGGACACCCGGTATCGGGCGGATTTCGTTTGTTTCGACGCTGTGATTGTCGAGCTGAAGGCCCTAAGCAAACTGACCGGGACGGAACGGGTTCAGGTGATCAACTACCTGAAGGCGTCTAGCCTGGAAGTGGGCCTGCTGATCAACTTCGGCGCGTCGTCGCTGGAGCACGAGCGTTTGGTCTTCACTAAGCGCAGCCAATCTGTGCAATCTGCGGAATCTGCGGATATTGGGCGGACATAGTGTTGTAGCCGGCCGTATTCACCCGTATGGCGGTCAGCGCGGCCTTGAGCATCGACTTCGGATGGGGTGATTCCGACCGCTTTACCGCTGACACGCGTGGAGCGGATCAGAACCGCGACGGTTATGGAGCGGACACGTGGGCCCGGCGACGACCCCCGTCGTCAGACGGTGGCTCTCGGGCCCTTTACACTCGCGGTTCTGATAGGACACGGCAGTGCCATTCGGGTGACGCTGCAACCTGACCGAATACGGTCTAGCCCGTTACCTGTCCGCCGAGTGAATCCGGTGGTGGGTACGCGACTATATCGTACGTCTCCGGTCTGCGGTCGCGGAGGAACGGGTACAGTGTCCGGGCCTTGGTGACCACCGGCTTCTCTATCTCGGCAGTGCAGATCTGATTCGGCTTGTCGTCGAGGGTGGCCACGACCTCCCCCAGAGGGTCGATGACCATTGACCGGCCGAGGAAGTCCAAAGGCGTCTCGGAACCACCCCGGTTGGCCACTGCGATGTATACGCCGTGTGTCACGGCCGCAGCTCTCAGCTCGAGTTCATAAACATCCGCAAACGGCTCCGACGCGGCGACGGCCGTCGGGACCAGGACCAACTCGGCCCCTTGCAGAATGAAGCTGCGGAAGACCTCGGGGAAGTGGCGGTCGTAGCAGATGGCCACCCCGAAACGCCAGCCTTCGAGATCGAATACGCGATAAGTGTCCCAACCGGGTGTGTAGTAGAACTTCTCGTTGTAGCCCGGCTCCTCGGCGATGTGCATCATCCGCTGCCGCCCGACGAGTTCACCCTGACGATCAACGACAACACTCGTGTCGAAGAACAGGTGCTCGGGCGATAGCTCGTAATGGTTGTAGACGATGTGGACGCCATGCTCGCGGGCGACACTCGAAAACCAGTCGGACGTCGGTCCGGGGATCGGCTCGGCCAGGTCGAAGAACTCATAGCGGTGCGGCAACCGCGGGAAAAACTCCAACACAGACATCTCGGGCAGAACGACCAGCTCGGCCCCGGCACCCGCAGCTTCCCCGATCAGCCGCTTCACCTCCGACCGGTTGGACTCTATGTCGGACGTTCCCTGAATCTGGATAGTAGCGATGTTCATGGGCGTGACTATGTTCTGGTCGGGCGGGTCTGTCAATCGGTCAAGACGCGGTACCGCCCACCGACGCCCGCGGTGGAATACCATTTCACAGATATGCCCGCCATCGCAGAGGCTGCGCCGTTTGCGCAGCTCCCCGTCGGCAATACGCGCCGGCTCGCCGGCCGCTACGACGCAAACCCCTCCGGATGCGACTTATGCCACTCCCAGGCGCATTCGACGGTGCTCTTGATGTCGACGTACCGCGGTTCCCACTCGAGAGTCGTGCGGATCAGCGTCGGATCGGCATAGAGTTCCGGTGGGTCTCCTTCTCGCCGCGGGGAGGGGGTCGCCGGGATCTCGTGCCCGGTGACTTCGCGGGCGACCTCGATCAGCTCCTTGACGCTGACGCCCTGCCCGGTGCCGACGTTGAAGCAGCGGAACTGCCCTTCTGGCTGCGTCTCGACGGCGATGCGGTGGACGCTCGACAGATCGGCCACGTGCACGTAGTCCCGAACGCACGAACCATCTGGAGTAGGATAATCGACACCGAAAATCCGTATCTCCTTGCTCTCGCCCAACGCGACTTTCAGCACACGCGGGATCAGGTGGGATTCCGGATCGTGATCCTCGCCGATCTCACCGTCCGGTGCGGCGCCGGCCGCGTTGAAGTAGCGAAGGGCCGTCGCACCCAGCCCCCAGGCTGTCGCACAATCGCGCAACATCCACTCGATTGCCAGCTTGGTGCGACCGTACGGGTTTATGGGCACTTGCGGCATATCCTCCGTAATCGGAACCGCCGGCGGCATGCCGTATGTCGCGCAAGTGGAGCTGAACACCAGCCGCTTGATTCCGTGTTTGTGCATTGTCTCGAGCAGCAGCAGCGAGTTCGCCACGTTGTTGCGGTAGTAGAACAGAGGCTTGGCCACCGACTCGCCGACCTCGGCGGATGCGGCGAAGTGCATTACGGCGTCAAAGCTCCCCTCCCTCAGCGTCTTGTCGAGGAGGGCTGCATCGGCCAGATCGCCCACGATCAGCACGGCCCGTGAATCGACTGCTTCACGGTGCCCCGCCGAGAGGTTGTCATACACGACCACGCCATGTCCGGCGTCGCACAATCCGCGAATGCAGTGACTTCCGACATAACCCGCGCCGCCGGTTACAAAAATATTCATGCTTCAGTCTCTCTTCGGTGCAGGAGGTATTCCGTCAGGTGGCGCGGAGTCCGCCATGCGGGGATTCACACGATCCGGCTCGCGGTTAACCAAGCACCGCTTGCTATTCGACCACGATGTCAGCCAGTCTTGAAACGCTGATCACGACTGATCGCATCACAACGACTTCACGACGGTTGACCGGCACTCCGTTCAGGCTTGCGCCCGCCAGATACACTTCCTTGTTGGCGTGCCCGTCTCGGCAATCGTGCATCTCCGCGTCCACGAGTGAGAAGACGCGGTCCGTGTACTCGACGAGCTTGCCGATGTAGACGATCGGCGTCTCGGTGTCCAGGACGATTACCTCGTTAACCATGCGATCCAGGGGTTCATTCATGGTCGTTGCGATCTCGTCTTCCATTCCGTCTTCGCATCTCGTACTTCGTCATCACCGGCCCGTTCCACGTGTGTATGTGTTTAGCGTAGTATCCGGGTGGCATGGGCAAGGGTCGCCTCCAGTAAAACCTCCGATTCGAGGATGGCGCTCGCCGGCGATCCTTGCCCGTGCGGGCGACGCACTTGCATGCAACACGGGCAAGCTGCACCGCGGGGCATCGGTCACTGACTCGTCCGGGTCGTGTAAACGGTAGCCCAGGTTGTTTAGCCGCGCGTCCGCTTGCCCATGCCACCCATCACCAAACACATACCCAGGTGCCGGGTCGATGACATGATAGCGGGCTTTGGGAGTTTGTTCAAAGAATAGTATCGGCGGGATCAGTGGTTTCGGCCGGCGC
>JAUXGE010000038.1 GCA_030622435.1 Planctomycetota bacterium | reverse complement strand
GGCAGGCCTTCAGCCTGCAGGAAACTCGGATCCGGCCATCTCGCAGTGCCGGAGCCCACTCACATAGTTGTGTAGAACAACGAGGGCTTCAGCCCCGCGCGGGTGCGGAGAAGCGGCGGGCATGTTTAACGTACCAGGGCGGGGCTCAAAAAACAGATCAAAATCAGTTTCCCGTGTACCGATTCTGGTTATCATGTGTGCCAATGTGTATCAAACGCCCGGTACAGCACGAGATCGACGCGGGCGCGAAGGCCATCTTTGAAGAGACGCTTTCGACTGCCTGGACCACGATAAGCCATGTTCCAGACTACGGGATCGACTACACCGTTGAGCTTTTTGAACTCGGATCGGGGGAAACCAAGAGTGCTTCGGGGCTCGACTTCCAGGTTCAGCTGAAAGGGACGCTTTGTTTGGCCACTGGCAGTGACTGCATCCGCCATCGACTTGGGACACTTCATCTCGCCTACTACCTCGACTCCAGGCGGCGCCCTGTATTCCTCGTTGTAATTGATGTGCCCAACAAGGTAGGCTACTGGTGCTTCCTACAGGGCTACGCTCTCGACGAACTCGCCCGCAAGGATTGGCGGTCGCAAAAGACAGTTACCATCCGGGTCCCCATCACTAACCGCCTTAACGACTTCGCACGCCTGCGAGCAGCAGTCGTGGAGGCAGACGCACGAATGGCTGAAATCCGCCCCGGCGCGATTGGTGGCGCGATCAGAGCCGAGAAGGCCCGCATTGAGAGCCAAGACCCGCGCGTCGAAGTTGTAATCTCGGCTACGGAGTCCGGAACTACGGTACACGCGACCCCAAGAGAGCCGATTACTGGCAAAGTCACCTTCATCGGAAATAACGCTGAGCGGGCAGCGTCCGATGCAATCGACAAGGGGCTTGCGATCGCAGCGTCCGATTACGGAATAGAGATGACCGTGAAGGGCCTGCCCGGCGCACCACATGAGAGCAGGGTGATCGTCGGGCTGCAGGCGCAGAAGTCGATCGAAGGCTCGGTGATAATCGCTGCCGTAGATGAATTGGGAAAGGAACGAGGAGCGATTGAGCTCTGTGGCAGTCACGAGGGCGGCCAGAAGGAATTACGTTTCTCCGCATCGCTTCCCTCCCATGTCTTGTCTGTGCAAGTGTGCACAACGATCGGTCAGCCAACGCGTTTGAACTTCCAGTTGGATCTATCTCCCTGGTACGGGCAAGTCTTAACACAGCTAGCCGACTTCGATCGCTTGGCTCGCGTGTTCGCGCGCATCAAAGAGGATGATAACGTTCGCTTCGAAGTGTTTATGCACGGCAATACAGTTGGGGGGGATAGCATCCCGGTACATAGTACTCACGATCTTCTACAGATTGGGCGGATGATCCAATGCCTTGAGAAGGCTCGGTTCATCGCAAGAGAGGTCAAGAAGGACTTGCTTCTTCCAGGACCACTTCGACCGGAATGGGTGGAGGAGATCGATTTCTGTTTCCGTTTTCTAATGAGTGAGACCGTCCCGGTCCGAATTTCCGATGTCTGCCTATCCACCAGGATTTCGGGGGGTGACGCAGTCCGCAAGGGGCAACGAGAGACTTCCGAGACTCTGACACTTGAACGCGGATCTTTGGAGCAGAGCGTGTTCGGGCAGACCGTCAATCTCGGCCCTGTCCAGTTCCGGTGTGACAAGGCAACATTGCAGGCGGTCTCAGTTCGATCTGGTCCCGAGCTCGCCGAAGGCCAGTTAGTGGAATGGAAGGTTCTGCCGTCTTCTGGTTGGTCGGCTTGCCGAACCCCGGATCAGGATGCTTAACACGTTGGATGGCAGCGGGTGGCACCTGTAGCGGCAGGAGGTCACGGCGACGTACGCCAACGGCGTTACGTTTCTCACCCGGAACCCAGGACCACCCAAACGCCACGGTCTTCAACCGACCTTCATAACGACCCGGGATCGGGCATTCGGTGTGTGGAATCGGGTCCCTCCAGCAGTGCTCTCACCCGTGCGGAGGCATGAGCGGCCAGCCCGGTCAGACCCACGACCAGACCCGCTGCCAGAGCCGTGTCGGTCACGATCCAGGCGAATTGAAGCCGGATGTTCGTCGGTGTAAGGAAGCCGAGGAACAGCGCGTCGACAAGGTATGCCACGGCCAGAACAGCGCAGCTCTTCCGATTCAGACCGAGGAAGAAGCAGCCGATTAGCGCCCACCCAGGCCACAAAGAGCCGAGCCACACAAGCCCCGCAAGCGTGCGGTCGGCCACAGGCTTCGTTTTCCAGTAACGCAGCGTCTTCCACACCGGAGAGGTACCGAGTCGAGCACGCGTCGATGCGGCCGCCTCCATCCGATCGACCACTGCCATTGACTCGGCCGGTGTCAGATGGGGAAGACCGTAATAGGCGAACCATCTCATATCCCAGTTGTCACGGTCGGCGATGGGAGCCATCGGATGGATCAACGGTCCGGTGCGGCGATCCTCCGGCACCGGCGACAATGCCTGACCATCAGGTCGACGCAGAAGGTGGCACAGTGTCAGCCTCAAGCTGGATCGCGCGTAGGCCCCAAAGTGATTCGTCAGAGCATCAAGCCCCACGCTGCGCATCAAATCATCGTATTCCCATTCGCTCATCCCCTGGTCATGGATAGCGCGGTGCCGCGCAACCCATACATCCAGGTGGCTGGCGAGGTATGCCTCGTCGCGGTTACGCTCGGGAAGCAGGGCAAACACCCGATCCGCCTCGGGCGTGTCCGGCAGGTCGAAGCCTTCGAAGTGGCGTGCCCGAAGCAGGAGCGTGGCACCAACTGTACCATTGGCTGTTCGAAAACCGCCGGCATGGGTCAGATTTATGCTGCACTCTGCAATGACGCAGCAGGCGATAGGCGCACTGAAACGTAGGCACGAAATCAACGCTTGACGATGCTCTCTCCATTGTGTCACCAATATGGCAGCAGCGGCCACGGCAATAACGGGTGTGGCGGTACCCCTCGTGAGCCAGGCCAATCCGAGCACTGTTCCTGCGCCGATCATCCGCCACCGTGATTTCGGACGGGCAAGAGCAGTCAGGAACAGGAGCATCCCGAAAGTGAAGATGCATGCATACAACGTCTCCGACATCACACGCTCGCCCCAGACGACTGTCTGGAGTCGCGCGACTGTCAACCCGGCCGCCAGCCATCCGACCCAACGTGACCGCAGGTGCACGCCGAATCCGTAGGCAAGTAAAGGCAGCAGTCCCATGCAGACATGATGCCCCAGTACCGCAGCCCACCCCATGTTCCCCGAGAGCAGCGCCGCACCGGCAAGGTAGAACGCGTAGCCCGGTTTGCGCATCTCGAAATGTGGTGTTTCATTCGAAACGAGAAGCGCCTCTGCCGACGCGACGTACTGAGCGGAGTCACCACAAGGAAGAGCTCGCCCCTGCTTGTAAGAGAAGTGCGTCGCCTCGGCGACGAAGCTGATCGCCGCGATCAGCAGTAGATCGATGATCAGGTGGGTCCGGAGCATTTGTGTGGTCGTCTCGTTGCCCGCCATGGATGATCGAGTTCCAGATCGTCAAGACCCGCCGTCTCTCGGGTCGGACGAGTTCGCCAGTTGCCTTCGTTGCTCCACGCGTTCGTATATTTTCATGGTGTACCGGCGGTCTCGGATACGATTTCGCTCCCAGGGCTTCCGCCCTTCATATGTAGTGGCGGGGAAGACCTCCGGATGCAGTGCCTCGGCCACGAGCTCATAGCCCGGTGGTGCAGTGAAGCGATCATACCGCCCGCGCACATACCAGAGGAATTTCAGGTTCACGGCGATGAAGCGCGTGCCCGTCTCCCAGGCCCCGGTGTGTGATGCGAGCCATACATAGGAGTCGGTTCCATCGGGACGCGGATCAACCACTGTCGTCAATTCCGGATCGATGGACTCGACGGTCTCGGCACGATCCCCGTCCACGTACCCCCACAGCACGTTTGACGGGTAGACGATGTCGCGTCCCAGGTTCGTCATCGTATCCTGGAGGAACTCCGCCGGGTACACGATCCGAGAATACGGAACGGCGAACTGAATGAACGACACTGCCGATCCACAGATCAAACCACCAACGCAGATTCGCCGGAAGGCATCGCTGCGAACATTCATGAGGGCGAGCACGGAGCCGGCGACGACGAATGGAATGTATATCATCAGCACGCGGCCGAAGAAGACCATACTGCCGCCGAACACACCCATCGAGGCGTGAAACAGATAGCATCCGACTGCGGCCAGCAACGCCGCACGCGCCGTTCGCGGGATCGTCGCACTCCGGCGCCACAGGATCAGCAGGACGAATGCCACGAACAGCCAATGGAGGGTGATGCCGACGGCACCTTCGACATCGCTCAGGTAGTGCCACAGGAAAGCGAAGCCCTCTCCGGGGTATCCCACGGCGACGCCACCCCCGGAAAGCATGGTGAGGTCTCGGATGTACGATCGTCCCGCGACGTGGGCAAGCAGTTCGAACATACCGATCACGGCCGCGGACGATGCGCCGAATACCACCGCGGAGCCGATCCAACGCCGCGATCGGGCAAACGCGACGACGCCGTTGATCAGCACGAAGGCGTAGTGCCCGGGGTAACATGCGAATCCCATGGCCGTCAGCAGCCCTGCGAGCATCACGCGAACCCAATCCCGCTTGTCAGGTCGGGGTTTGGTGGACAGCAGCCACAACCCCGATAGAAAGAGCAACAACGAAGTGTTGTAGGGTGCCAGATGTCTGATCCAGACGTTTGCACCCGAGAGCAGGGAGTACACCACGGCGATCAGAAGCGCAAACCACGGACATCCTGTCCAGAGCCGACCAAGCGCATAAACGAACAATGTGATGGCCAGTGTCACCAGTACGTTGAAAGCACAAGCGATGTCGAAGTACTGAGGCGTGTTAGGGTCGATGCCGAGCAACGGTGCTGAAATCCGCTGCAGAAGCGTCGGTAAGACGCTGACCAGCACGAACACGGGGCGTGACGGTGGGAGTTTTCCCCTCGCTTCGAACAGATGCGTGGCGGCCGCTCGAAAGTCACCCGCGGATGCCGCATCGACAAGGTCGGCCGCCGGGAGGTAGCACCGCTCATCACTCCAGAAGAAGTGCCCGCTCCCGATCAGGGTGAGCCGGTAGCAAGCAAGACCGAGGATCAGCAGTGTGAGCCATACGCGCGGAGAGGCCGCCCGGTATCTCAGCCGTGCATATGATCTGGAGCTGATTAGAGACACGTTGTTCTATCGGACGTTCACTCGGTGGGAGCCAGGAGCCGTGTCGAGAGACAGGCGCGTCGGATCGGATCAGGTTGCCTCGGTCGGAGCTGCTCAGGACACTCCCGGCGACCGTTTCCAGGCGACGTACAGGCGGTTCATGGCCCACTGGGTCCAGAAGACCTGCCGTCGAATGTCGGCAAAGCCGGCGTGCGTCAGGCGGCTGTAAATCTCGCGTTCCGTGACGAAGTAATTCTCCTCCTCGTCCATACCCCGCTCCGAATCCACGTCGTGGTTCGTTCCGAACAGCTTGTCGTACATGTGGATCGCCAGGTGTGCGGCCAGCTCCGCCAGTGGACTGCCCATAGTGACTACGATGTTCCCTCCGTCGCGAAGGCAGCGATAGGCTTCTGCGAGTTCCACGTCGCGCTTCGATCTCGGGATGTGGTTCAGGTTCGCAATGAAGGTCACCGTGTCGAATGATCTGTCGTCGAAAGGGAAGTGCGTGATGTCTTCGACGACATGCGACTCCGTCAGGCCTTCCCACGGATAGACGTCGATCCCCCTGCCTCGCCCACCGCAGTACTTGGCGACGAAAAGATCATGTCTTCCGCAGCCGACGTCGAGGCAGTAGCCCCGGACCTTGGGAGCAACATAATCGAACCGCTCGGACCTGAGCGACGTAAGTCCCCAACGATCGAACTCGAAGAGAGACACGGCGCGGATTGGCAGCGTCAGCGTGTCTTTGATCTTCTGTACACACGTCCTCAGGACCGGCTTGGTCGACGCCTTTCCATGTTTGGCGTGAACTGGGGCTGATATAACTGTGTTCGCCAGCACCGCGTTACTCATTGGCGGATTCCCGAGGAACTTGCCGCGCGCGAGGGGTGACTAAACTCCCCCGATTTTCTCGCCCACCCGGAAAGCTTGCTTGATTCTTACTCAGATTCACAACACTTCATTCAATCACGTTACGCAACCGGACCTGGCGTCGACACTCAAACGGAAGCCCAATCCGGCTTGACAGAGGGGGCTTTCGTAACGCCCGCATAGCCCTCTGACCAGAAGAACCGGTACCGCACCATGGCCTGTAAGTACTTGAGTATGTCCCGAAGGCGGATCTTCTTGCCGGTGCCGAACCCCCGAGGTTCATAGCGTATGGGACGCTCGGCGATCGTCACACCGAGCCGAGCGAGCTTACCGGTGATCTCGGGCTCCATCTCGAAACCGCACTGTGTGATGGATATTCTCGACACGATTTCGGCAGTCAGCATCTTGTAGCACGTGTTGAAGTCCGTAATCCGGATCCCGTTGACCAGATTGCTGAGGGCGTTCAGGATTCGGTTGGCCCAGTACGTCGGCCTGCGACGCACCGACCACGAGACACCGTTGAGAAATCGCGAGCCGTAACACACCCTGGATTGACCGGAGAGAATCGGTTCCAGAAGCTGCGGCAGGTCCTCAGGGTCGAGTTCGAGGTCTGCGTCCTGAAAGACGACGATGTCACCCGTGGCTTGTGACAACGCGGTTTGAATTGCCGCCCCTTTTCCCCTGTTGACCTCGTGGACTGTGAGGCGGATGAGACCGGCATCTGCCAGCTTCTCGAGCAGTTGGCGCGAGCCGTCGGACGAGCCGTCATCAACAACGAGGATCTCCCGGTCAATCGGAAAGCGCACCGCCTCCAGCCGACGAATCAAGGCTTCGGCGGTGTCTACCTCGTTGAATACGGGAACGAGAATACTGAGCCTGCGTTCCACCCGTGCATCCTTGTAGTGCGCAGAAGGCGACTATCCGGTGCCGACCGGGTCGTCGGATGGTTATCGGCTCTCGAGGAGAGCGCCTTGAGATGGGCGCCCGGGGCACGCCAGGCCTCACCTCGAGGATGTCGCAGATCGGCTGGTCGATCTGCCGGAGGTGGGTAAGAAGGCGATTATCAAAAGCAGTGGAACCATCGGAACGCGAAACCTCGGATCGATTTGCGGGGTGGTGGCCACGAGGAGCGCGATCGTGCAAGAGAGTGGGAAGAAGACCTGGTAAAACGTCACACGACGCAGGATGAGTTTGACCAGCACCATGAGGCTTACCATGAGGTAGATGCTTCCGTACAGGCCCCATCGCCACCTGCTGAGTGGCACGGCCTCAGGCGGTCTCAACGCCAGGTTGAGCGGGAACGTCAGGATCGATCCGCACCGCACCAGGCAGCATATGACCGTCGCTCCGGGAGACGAAACGAGATCGCTCCGGCCGATCTCACCTAACGCACGCGACAACGCAAACGAGTCGACGTCGGTGCGATTGCCTTGTGCGAGGTTCTGCCATTTCAAGGTGCGACGCTGATCCTCCGGCAAGGAGGCAAACCGGTCCCGGAGACGTTCGTCAATGCGATCCCAGACAGTGTGAGGCCGGTCCGCTTTGTTCGGATCGAGCGACGTTTCCGCATACCGCATCTCTTGTCGACCCTGCTTCCACAAGACTACCTCGCTGGCCTTGAAGTAGGCGAGGACCACGCCACCCTGGTCGGACAACGCGAAATGTCCAGCCACCACCTTGTTGCGGAGCATCCATGAACCGATGACCACGGCGCAGGCCAGGACGAATGTAGCCAGACCGACGTATGCGATTCGCTGCCCGAGTTCCAAGCTGCTTTGTGCCGCGTGGTCTTCCGAGCCGCGACCGTGAGGGAGCGGTTCCGTATAACTGTGTACCGCGCGGGTTTCCGAGCCGCGGCCGCCTTCCCGAGAGGAAGCCCCAGCCCGGTCCCGAAACCCACGGCGGAACAGCACGGTGTTGATGATGATACCGATCATCAGTGCGATCGGGATGAACACCCCGATGGGACGAACGAGCACGAGGGTTCCGCTCGAGATTCCGAGCAACGCAAACCACTTCCAATGCCGGGTCCGACACGCCCTCGTCCAGACAAGCCAAATCAGGAGCAGAACGGTGACGAACAGCGTCGAGGCCATCAACCACAAACTGTAAAACAGATGGTAGGGCTCGAGCAGGAACAGGCCGGCCGCCACCATCGCACGGCCAGGGCTCATCCAATGCCTTGCTACACCAAAAACCAGGATAACATTGAGGATCGAGAGTAGCTGCTGCACGACAATGAGCATGCCCGGCGAGTCGCCGAGTACGACCATGAAGGCCGACAGAAACAAGGGATAGCCCGGCGTGCGCCACGTGTCCGGTTCGAGCGGCACCTCGGTGCTCTGACTGAACGTGCCGTGCCGTGCCACGTTCTGCGCGATCTGGAAGTACTCCCCGCAGTCGAGCGATTGAAACGCATAGCCGCTGATGCTCCCGGTGCGAACGTGGGTGATGACCAGCACGCCGGCATGTACGATGACGGCGGCGATCAGCAGTGCAACGACCGGTCTGCGTGTGAGCGACATTATCAGGGAGTCTAACCGATAACCCCACCTTTTCGAGCCGGGGGCTGCCGGCCGACTCGTGTTCCGGTTATCCACCCTCCGTGGCGACATTGAATTGGCACTCAAAGCAGCCCGCGTTCGGCAAGCATCTGTCGATATGCCGGTACGGGATCGGGATAGCACCCCGGCTCCGGCAGGTTCCACTTGGCGAACAGTTTTGCGTTGTCCTCCCGGCCGATCGACAGGTCGGCCACCTTGCGGTCGACGAGATGCTCCTCGTGTCGGATCAGGGCCTCGCGGCATCCGACCACCTCGAGCCCGGCCTCGCGCTGAACCTTGAGCGATAGATCGGGATCAAACCCGAAGAAGTAATACCGTTCGTCCGCGAAGCCGAGCCGTTCCAGCAGGACCCGGCGGATCAGCCCGAAGTTGGCGTAAGGAAACCCCCGGACGTGACAGAGCTCGAACGTTTCACCGTCGAGCTCGACGCGATCGAGGACGTTCCGTTCGTTGTGCCAGTTGTGATAGAACGCCACCATTCCGACGTCGGACAGGTCCGGCCGCTCGATCATGGCAACGGCCGCCTCCACTGCGCCGGGGAGAAGGTACGCGTCGTCGTTGAGCCACATGACGTAGTGTCCGGTTGCGACACGGAAGCCCTTGTTGAACGCCTTGACTGCGCCTTCGCGCTCGGGTTCAAGAATGACGCGGAGGTCGCTCCGGGTCGCCAACCACTCCCGAGCACCGTCGGTGGAACCGCCGTCAACGACGATGACCTCGCATGGACTCGTCACATTCTGTCGAATTCCGTCGATGCAGCGCCGCAGGTGCTCCTGGCGGTTGAACGTGGGTATAACAATAGAGACAATACGGTTCATGCTGGCGGAATCCTCATGAGCCTGCCGCTTCCGAGAATCTTATCGGCACACGGGAAGCGTGGACTGCGGTCCTGTGGGATCGCCCAAGCGGTGACTCGCCGTTCTCCGTTCCGCCGGCGAAGGAGCATGCCATCATGTTGATCAAGGTCGCGTTCGTACTGATCGCCCTGCTACCGCTGACAGGTGTTGCCCAGACCGATCCTGTCGAAGCAACGCGCGAAAGCCCATCAGACGCCGGGATGAAGGAGGAAGCTCGATCCGCCCCGAGTCCCGAGGCAGCCACCCCCTCGACACCCTCGGAAGGCCTCTGGCCGTCCAGGAAGCTCATGAGATCTATGCTGCTGCGATGGGCCGATGAGGTCAGCAGACAATATGAACTCGACGACGAGCAGCGGGTGAAAATGCAGCAGGCCGTCACACAGCGGTGGGAGCCGTATCTCACGGAGAACCGGGCTGCGATCCAGCCGGTGCTCAACGAGTTCGTCGAGATGCGAATGGATCTCGAGCCTCCGGGAAAGGAGCAGGTGCAGGCCTGGGCCGATCGGGCGATGCCGATCTTCGAGCAGGCGCGCGAACAGATCACCGCCGGGACGGAGGAGTTCCGCGAGATTCTCGAACCGCGCCAAAGGGCGAAGTTCGAGTTGGATGCCCTGAAGTTCGGAATCGGCCTCCAGGCGGCCAGGCATAAGCTGGGACAGTGGAGGGAGGGCACTTTCGACCCGGTCGAGTTCTGGGAGCCGACACCTTCGGTACGGCACGAACGCCGGGAAGATCGACGGCGCCGAGAGGCGGAGGCGATAGCGAAAGTCCCCCCGGTCACGAACGAAGCTGAGGAGACCGACCAGATCTCACTCGAGCTGGATGCATGGGACAAGTATGTCCGCGAGTTCGTGAAGATTTTCAATCTTGACGAAGGACAACGGACGACCGCTTCGTCGGTCTTGACCGAACTGAAAGGCCGCGCCGAAGCCCACCGCGACCGTCGCCGCAGCGAGATCGCCGACCTGGAACACCGTATTTCCACCTTCACCGGTTCGAAGGAGGAGGCCGCCGAACTCAAGAGGCGACTCGCCGAACTCTATGGTCCGATCGACGAAATGTTCCAGGACCTCAAGAGCCGTATCGAACCTATCCCCACTGAAAGACAACGCGCCGGAGCGGGCAAGGAGGAAGAGAAGGATGAATAGCGAATGGTGAATGGCGAATGCTGAATGCGGAAAGCTGAGAAGTGTAAGGTGGTGGCGTGAGGCAGGCCGGTCGGTGGCAACGGTGGTGGCAAGGTCTGACTCGGTGCAGCCGGAGCAGGATTCGTGCCCATTCATCACGCTTTGCCGATAGTGCCTACGAAACGATCTCGATCATATACATGACTTTAGTCTTGCTCTGCAAGGCCCGTGTCAAGACCCGCTCACGCCATCGGAACGGCGATTTCATGCTTGAATTCGACTTGCTGATAGGTGGAAATCCGGTCTAGCGTGCGCCCTCGGGGGAGATGATCCGGTTGTAAGATGCCGGGGCCGTGGCACCTTCGGTCGAGATGACCAGCGCGCGGCAGTCTGCGTAGCGACCGAAACGCCGTCGAGCCAAACGCGGCAGCCGCCGAATCGGTGTCGGCCTGTAATCAGGCAAACGTTGGTGGAACCGTAGCGGGGATCGAGTCGGTTCCGTACCGACCGTCATACTCGTCGTTACATCGTTGAACAGTATCCTACCCAAGACACACCCTCATCCAGCACTGTTCGACTGCCACAACCTCGTCCTACGGTACACTTGGGTCCATCGTTTGGCACGGCGTCTTTCGTGACCGGGAGAAGTACAGCCGTTCGACCTTAACTTGAATCGGGTGCGAATATCGACGGGGGCACTTCAATCGCGGCAATTCATCAAGGGCGATTCGGAAACGGCTCTCAACCTCTCAGATCTGGCTTTTTCTTGATACATTCGAGTTCGATCCGCCAACAGGCACGCTCTGCAGAGCCACATCCGGCTTCCATGGACCCGGAATCTCCGGAACCTCGCATTGTCGGAGCATGAGGGTTCAGTCGGTCCGAAAGGGCTCGTGTTGTCGCATTGGCGGACACCCCAGCCGTTAGAACGGCAGCTGGAACATTGCATCGAAAAGGCGCATTAGCTAGAATGGTTCAGGTACGATAATCACGGGGTATGTATGCGCCGGCGGAAACCGCTTCGATTGCTAGGATGCCGTTCGCCGCAGGTGAGTCCACGTTCACCGTGACTCTCTTTGGGGGATTGCCGTAATGCTGATGCCGGCTGCATGCCGGTTGCCCAATCTGTGAGAGGCCGCTGACTACCGCCTGCCGGATCGGGTCGATTGCTCCGGGCCAAACCGCCTGGACACGGCAGGTCGTCTTTCCATCAGAGGCGTTGGGGTCTGCCCGCGTTGCAGGATACCGCGGGACGATACATTTGCAGGGGGCACCGGGGTAATTATGGCATCGGCACATCGCGGGAGAAGGAAACGCGAAGGAGATCGCATAGTGACGCATTTGCACATTCGAATGCCTGGTCACAGGCACGGAGGCAGGTTGGGGCAGATCGTCCGGTTGGTTGCCGGAGCGATGATCGTTCTCGGAGCCGGGACCTTGTATGCGGCCGGTTCGAAGGACGCGGTCGAGGTTCAGGTGGTTCGCGGCACCCCGGACCACATTGTCCTCGAAACCGGAGTGAGGGACTTCTCGGTCGAACCGGTCATGATCGACGGGAAGAAGTACGCGCAAATTACGCTGGGGCGGGAAAGCCGGATGAAGAATGTCGGCGCTCCGGCGCTTCCGAACATCTGCCGCAGCGTCATCGTTCCCGACGACGCGCAGATGGCGGTTCGCATACTGGCATCCGAGCACTACGATATCGAAGACATCGATGTGGCGCCATCGAAGGGTTTCATTTCCCGTTCCGTCAACCCTAAGGACATCCCCTACACGTTCGGGGATGAGTATGAGGCGGATGTATTCTATCCAGGTGATATAGCCACGCTTCGTACTCCTTACATTCTGCGTGACCACCGTGGTACGGTGGTGGAGCTGAATCCGTTTCAGTACAACCCGGTGCAGCGCATACTCCGTGTTTATAAGAGCCTGACGGTGGAGATCGTCTCAATCGGTCCGGGGCAGGTGAACGTGCTGAAACGAGCCGCGCAGCCGCGCTCGCTTAGTCGCTCCTTCCATCAGATCTACTCGAGCCGGTTTCTCAACTACACTGAGGGCACCGTGGCCGCTCGATACACGTCGCTGGACGAGACCGGTGACATGCTGATCATCGCGCATGACGCCTGGATCACGAATCTCTTGCCTCTGGAAAACCACAAGGAGCTTCGAGGCATTGATACGACGATCGTCGGCGTGTCGTTGATCGGCAATAACCCGACGGCGATCAAAAACTACATCCAGGGAGTTTACGATACCAGCGATCTGGCGTTCGTACTCCTGGTGGGCGATGCGGGTGAGGTCACCTCACCATCGGTCACTGTGGGCAGTGAGACCCAGTCGGCCGATCCGACCTACGCGTTGCTGGCCGGCGGTGACCACTATCCGGATATTCTGGTCGGGCGTTTCTCGGCTCAAACTAGTGCGCAGGTCGATACGCAGGTGCAGCGCACGATCGAGTATGAGCAGTCGCCCGCCACCTCGCAGGATTGGTTCAAGAAGGCGACGGGTGTGGCATCGGACGAGGGTCCCGGCGACGACGGTGAATATGACTTCGTGCACCTCAACAACATCCGGACGGACTTGCTGGCCTACGATTACACGGTCGTCGATCAGATCTACGATCCCGGGGCGTCTGCATCTACGGTGAGCGCGGCGTTGAACTCTGGGCGGGGTCTGGTCAACTACACCGGGCACGGGAGCCCATACGGCTGGGGAACGACGGGTTTCTCGAACAGCCACGTCAACGCTCTGACCAACGACGGCATGCTCCCGCTCATCGTCAGCGTCGCGTGCAACAACGGCACTTTCGACGGGTACACCTGTTTCGCGGAGGCTTGGCTCCGAGCTACCAACGGCGGCGAACCGTCCGGAGCGGTCGCGATTTACGCTTCCTCTGTGAGCCAGCATTGGGAGCCGCCGATGTGTGCTCAGGACGAAACCGTGGATCTTTTGGTGGGAGAAGTCTATACGACCTATGGCGCCCTGTGCTTCGCCGGTTCGTGCCAGATGATGGATGAGTACGGTGTGGGCGGTGTCGAGATGTACGACACATGGCACGTGTTTGGCGATCCGTCGCTTCGCGTGCTCAACCGCTGCAGCGACGCCGGTATGGTAAGTTTGGATCGCGAGGCCTACGGGTGTGAGAGTGAGGCGACCATCACGGTAGTGGATTGCGGGCTCGACTTCGACAGTCAGGCCGTGGACTCAGTCACGGTTACAATTGCTTCAGATTCGGAGCCGGCCGGCGAGAGCGTGCTGCTCACGGAAACCGAGGCCGCTTCAGCCGAGTTTACGGGGAACATCACGCTCAGCGGTACCGATGGCAGCGACGTGCTGCTTATTGCACCGGGTGACACCGTCACGACTACGTATACCGACGCCAACAACGGCGTGGGTGGTCTGAATGTGGAAGTGACGGCGACGGCTGCCGTTGACTGCCAGCCGCCGCAGATCTCGAACGTGCAAACGTCGGGAGTCGAAGCGCGGCAGGCGACAGTGACGTTTGATGCCGATGAGCCGGCGCGGGGCATTGTGTCCTACGGTACGAACTGCGGAGCCTTGCTTGATGAGGCCGCCGGAAGTGAGTACGCAACAGCCGCCACGGTCGTGTTGACCGGGCTTTCCGATGGCATCACGTACTTCTACAGGGTCGAAGCTCAGGACAAGGCCGGCAATGCGTCCTTTGACGACAACGGTGGCCAATGCTACTCGTTCACGACACTGGACGTGCCCGACTTCTTCACCGAATTGTTCGGGACGGACAACGACCTGGACAACATGGCGTTGGAGCTGACTCCCAATGGTTCAGGCGATTTCTATTCTGCCTGCGTGGAACCTGTTACGGCGCTGCCGACGAGTCCGGATGGGGGCGCCGAACTCGCGCTGTCGGATGATGATTCGATCCTCGTTTCGGTTCCGAGCGGAAAGACCGTGCAACTCTACGGCACTACGTACTCGGGATTCTACGTAGGAAGCAACGGCAACATCACATTCGGCGCCTCTGACGACGAGTATCTTGAATCGCTCGATGGTCACTTTGCCATGCCGCGCATCTCGGCGCTCTTCGATGACTTCAACCCCACGGCGGGGGACGGACAGGTTCTGTGGGAGGCGTTCGAGAATCGCATTGCCGTGACCTGGCTGGACGTGAGCGAGTACGGCTTTGACACGACGAGCACGTTCCAGGTCGAGTTGTTCTTCGACGGGAAGCTCCGACTCTCCTACATGGACATCAGCACCGCGGACGGCTTGGCCGGCGTGTCGGCCGGACTGGGCCTGGATCCGGATTTCCTCGAAAGCGACCTGTCGGGTTACGGCGGCTGTACGCTTGATTGCAACGAGAACGGTATTCCTGATGGCGAGGACATCGCAGCGGGGATAAGTGAGGATTGCAACGACAATGGCGTTCCCGACGAGTGCGAGGAAGACTGCAACGAGAGTGGGATTCCGGATGACTGTGATATCGCCGATGGCACATCACTTGACTGCAACATCAACGGCATTCCCGACGAGTGCGACATCTCCGACGGTGGCTCCTTCGATGACAACTACAACGGCATCCCGGACGAGTGCGAGTGCCCACCGGCCGATGCTCCTCAGACGGAAGCCGTGATGGTGACCAAGAACCGTTACGTCTCGATCGTTCCCGGCAATGCGGGATGGCAAACGGCGCTTCGCTTGAGATTCGTCAGTCTGCCCGCACCCTTCGATGTTCTTAATGGTTCTATGATGTGGGTTGGCGAGCCGGTAGTGATCAGTGATCACTCCGGCAACGTCGACCCCGCGAATGTGCCCGGCTGGCCTACATTGGTCGTCGCAGCGTTGGATTGTGAGCCGTTCTACACGGACTGGAGCACGTCGGGAACGGTACACGTGTATCATGAGTACATCGTCCCGAGCGGGATGTATGAGATTCAAAGCGTCATCGAGGGATGCCATGTGGGGCTCGAGAGCAGCTACTCCGCACCGCTGACGATGGCAACGAGTGCCTGGGGCGATCTCGTGGATAATTGCGCCACGCCACCTTGCGGTCCGCCCGACGGTGTCGTTGGTGTGGCGACGGACGTGACGGCCGTGGTCGACAAGTTCAAGAACTTGCCGGGTAGCCCTCACAAGACCCGCACTGATCTCGAGCCGGCGCATGTCGACCACTTGCTCAACATCACCGACCTCGTCTTCGCGGTGGATGCATTCCTGGGAATGCCCTACCCGTTCCCGGGACCGGAGCTGGCAGACCCTTGCGCGCAGTTGGGCGGCGATGAACCGGCAGCCCAAACCCCGGCGGAATTGAGCGACCGAGAGCCGAAACGCTCTCGAGCCGATTCAGGTCGGTGACCACACTGAACCTTGGCTGCACCGTCAATGGGTCGTTGTACTCGGAGATGACCGGCTCAGTGCTGGTGAGAGAAGGGGCATTGGGTTGACAGGCGTTACTCCACCGTAACCGGTGTGCCCGGGTTGCTCGTGGAACACAGCCGCCTCCGGCTATGGGTTCGCTTTGGCCCAGCTTATTCTGGCATTGGCATACTCGCCTCCGACGTAACCGCGACCTCTACCCATCTATCAGGCGTGGACCGAGCTGTGGTTTGTCCACGGGTAATCCCGTCCGCGCGGCTTGCCCGGCCTCTATGCGGGCGGAATACCCCTCCCTGTTCGTCAATTCGTACTGAACTCGGACCAGCCATTATTCGATGAATCCGATAACTATGTAGTAATCTGCCGGATCGTACTTTCCGCATGCTCTGTGTTCATGCAGCGAGGATGGGCGACGTGGCACTGGATATCGTGCTTGTAACCCCGCGCTCCGACCGGGCCTTCGGTCGCGGTGGGCGGCGCATAAAACACGCCATGCCCATGCTGGGGCTCGCGTGCATCAACGGCGTGCTCAGGTCCAAGGGCCATCGGACCCGCCTGATTGATCTGGCGGTGGGGGTGACGGACGAAAACGATCTACTGGATTGTGTGCTTACGGAGCACCCGCGATTCGTGGGGATAACGGCCGTGACCGCCCAGATCAGGTCGGCCGTCAAACTTGCCCAGGCAATCAAACAGGTCGATCCTAGAGTCGTAACCGTTCTGGGTGGACCGCATCCGTCAGCTCTCCCCGAATTGGCCGTGTCGTATCCGGACGTCGATCTAGTCATCTCGGGCGAAGGTGAGCTGCCATTGTCGGAGTTGCTGGACGGTCGTCCTTACGATCGGATTCCGGGGCTGACCTGGCTCGACGACGGCCTGGTGCGCAGCAACCCCAGACCCCCGGCGCTCCCCGATCTGGATGCGCTGCCGCTGCCTGATTTCGAGGGGTTACCGGTAGAGCAGTACCGCCACATCTACCTGCCGAAAGGGGTGACGCTGCCGGTTCTGAGCGGTCGCGGGTGTCCCTATCAATGCGTCTTCTGTGCGTCGTCGGTGGTGACGCAGCGCCAATGCCGTTTCCTGTCACCTAGTCGGTTTGTAGACAATATCGACAACCTCGCCAACCGTTATGGGATTCGGAACTTCGACTTTGTCGATGAGACTTTTGTTTTGAAAAAGAGCCGCGTTCGTGAGATTTGCGGGGAGATTCTCGGGCGCGGGTTGCGCATCAACTGGGTGTGCCAGACTAGAGTCAACGGGCTCGACCTGGACACGGTACGGCTCATGAAGCGTGCGGGCTGCCGCATCATGCAAGTGGGCATCGAGTCGGGGGACCAGGGTATTCTCGATCTCATCGGCAAGGGCATCCAAAAGGAAAGCGTTCACGAGTCTTGCCGGATCATCAAGCGGGCGGGGCTTCGGCTTACCGGTTTCTTCGTCCTCGGCCTGCCGTACGATACGCCCGAATCGATCGGGCGAACGATCGAGTTTGCCAGGGGGTTGCCGCTCGACATCGCCCAATTCTCGATGTTCGCGCCACTGCCCGGTAGTGCGGGATGGGAGCTGGGGCTCGATGGCGAAGTACTGAAGATGTACGCCGACAATTGGGACGACTTCAGTCGATACACTTATCCGATCGTCGAGAGCGACGCGTTGAGCCGTGAACAACTCAAGATCCTGCATGGAACGGCTTTGCGGCGGTTCTACTACCGCCCGCGTATGGTGCTGAAACACCTGCTGAGTGCCACTTCGCCGCAGAAGCTCAGGAGTCTGATCGACAAAACCTTCGCCTATTTGCAGATTGTTGGTGCAAAGCGGGCTCCTCGTTCTGCACCCCGCATGCCGCAGGTTAGACGTGACGGGCTCGAGCGTCTGATCGGGCCGTTGGAACCGGTTCGTCCACATGGGGAAATCCGCTCCGCCTCGATAGAATCCTTGGCTGTAAGGGCTCGAACAGACGGGGAGCCGTGCAAGACACCTCCTGGGTCCGATGCATGTAGCACAGCCACTCTCGGCTGTGACCCGTAAGCCGCAGCACTGTGGGTGGCCCATGGCTTTAGCCGTGGGGGACGCGAATCGTCGTGTCTCCCACCTCTGAAGAGGTGGACCACCCATTCGTGAGCGACACCTCGAATAAACCTTGACGAAGCACCAGGCTACAAAGGGCACGGAGGACCTGCGCTTGGCCGTACCGCCCTGCCGATGTACCCTGAAGGTCCAACATGGGCTCGGTTGTACCAGGAGAAGGGATTCCGACATGGCTCGAAGACTATTCCGGTTGAAAACGTGCTTCTTTCTCGCGCTCTTCGTGGGTGTCGCAGTGACACTTGCGGTTGCGGTCGATCCACCTCCCGGCGCGGATGCCACATCATCGGCAGTCGACGACGTCCTGACGAAGCTCGAGAAGCGAAGTGACGGATTGAAGGACATTCGCTGCGAAGTGCGCTTCGTCGAGGACGACAGGATGAATCTGTCCAAGCGCACCAAGTACGGCAGCATTCTCTTTCTGATTACGGAGCCGAACCCGCATTTCCTGATCCACTTC
>JAUXGE010000143.1 GCA_030622435.1 Planctomycetota bacterium | reverse complement strand
GTCGAGTTCGGCGATGAGTATCAGCACGGTCTGCGAACGCGGCTCCACTGGCAGGAGGAGAGCGGCGACTTTGCACGCGACCTGTTCGAGATCGGCCCGCAGCTCACGTTGAAGCACAGTGACACTCTCCAGACACGCTACACGTACCAGTTCAATAGAGAGAGGTACGCCGGGCTCGACATCGAGACGCAGCGCGCCGACTTCCAGCTCGTGCATCAGATGTACACGAACCTGACCACGACGGTGAACCTGTTCGGTTTGTACGAGGATATCGAAGACGACATCAACACGACGCAGTACGGGGCCTCCGCGGATTGGCAGTACAACCGCCGCAACCGGTTCGGCCACCTCTATGCCAACCTGGCGCTGGCGTACGACACGGAGGAGATCGACGGTGACACGGGCCGGCGGATCATCCTGGACGAATCGCACACGTTCCGCGATCCCTCCGCGATTACGTTGGCCAACCGAAACGTTATCGGCAGCTCGATCATCGTGTCCGACACGTCAAACCGCCGGTTCTACCGGATCGGCACGGACTACGTCGTGTTTTACGAAGGCAATGCCACGCGATTGGCCCGCGTGCGAACCGGTCAGATCGCAGATGGTGATACGGTCCTGGTCGACTACCAGATTCGCACACCGCAGGACGGCCAGCTCGACACGATGCGCGTAGACTTCA
This sequence comes from Planctomycetota bacterium, assembly GCA_030622435.1. Classification (GTDB taxonomy): domain Bacteria; phylum Planctomycetota; class Phycisphaerae; order UBA1845; family UBA1845. The sequence continues at coordinate 9,909 of JAUXGE010000143.1, read as the reverse complement.
ACATCGAGCAAAGGTTTTCCAACGGGCTGACCCCGTACTACCGGCTATCCTACCGGAACCAGGAGGACGATCACTCGACCGGTTTCCTGCGTCGGGCGGATCGGACGGATCACCATCGTCTTGGTACGAGGTATGAGGCCGAGCGTTTTTCGCTCGGTGCGGAGTTCGAGGTGTTCGACGATACGGTCGAGCCGTACGACGCGTTTCACGTAAACGGGCTGGTGCACCTGCTTCATGAGCCCGATCACTCGCTGAATGCCTCGGGCCGGGTGTCCCGGTTCTTCTTCGAGGGCGGTTTCGACGATCGGAATGTGACGGTGGTCGACCTCGAACTTGACCATCACTGGCGATTGACGAACGATCTCTCGACGGTCGAGCGTGTGGCGTATCGGTTCGAGGGCGATCCGGTGGTCGGCGACACACACGCCTGGGACCTGACGGCCGGTTTCGAGTACGTCGTGGGGGACTTGGCGAGCGAGCTGACGTTCGAGTATGACCGGCTGGATCTGCCGGGGTCTTGCGAAGATGACTTCGGTGTCTATTTCCGCGTGCGCAGGGAGCTGCCCGATGTGCTGGGCCGTTGATGGCTGCGCGTTCGGCGCGACTTTTGTGAGTGGCGACCTTTCGGTCGCGAGGGCATCCGTGCGGACCGATGCACGCGTTTCGAGAAGACACCGTAACGCGACCCTGCTGTGTTTGTGGATGGCCGTGTTCTCGGTGGTGTCCGGGTGTGGCAGACCTCAGGGAGTTTTGTTCCCGACGATCGATCCGCCGCGTGTCTGGCCGCCGCAACCGGATACGCCGCGCATCAGGCTGGTGGGTGTGCTTGCGGATAGCGGAGATCTTGCGGCCTCTCGGTCCGGCGTGGAGGCGATAAAGGCGGCGTTTCGCGGCCCGCGCCCGCCGATCCGGTTTCGCGGACCGCACGGCGTGGCGGTTCGTGACTCGCGGTTCGTGGCCGTTGCGGATGCGAGCGGAAGCGCCGTGCATGTAATCGATCTCGACCGCCGTGAGCACGTGATGGCCACCGGGTTCGGTGATCAGCGGTTCATGGCACCGGTGGGCGTGTCCTGGGCGGGCGATCGGCTTTTCGTCACTGACGCACAGCGACACGAGGTCGTCGAGCTGGACGGCGATGGTAAGATGCGCCGGCGTTTCGGCGCGGACGTGCTGGAGCGGCCTGTGGGCATCGCCTATGTGCCGGCGCTTGAACGGCTCTGTGTCGTTGACGGCGGGCAACACCGGTTGACCCTGTTCGACCTGTCCGGCAACGTCACCGGGACGATCGGGCGGCGTGGCGCGGGGCCGGGTGAGTTCAACTTCCCGACTCACGTGTGCTGCCGTGGTGATCGGTTGCTCGTGTCCGACAGCGGAAATTTTCGCGTGCAGTTGCTCGATCTCGACGGCACGTGCCTTCAGACGATCGGGCAAAAGGGCGACGGTGCAGGTGACCTGTCGCTTCCCAAGGGAGTTGCTTTTGACGGAGATGGGCACATTTACGTGGTGGATGCCCATTTCGAGAACATACAGCTATTCGATCAGGACGGGCGGCTGCTTATGGCGCTCGGTCAGGAAGGCAGCGAGCCGGGGCGGTTCTCGTTGCCCGTCGGGCTTGCCATTGACGGGCGGGACCGCATTTGGGTGGCGGAGTCGGGCAACCGTCGTCTGCAGGTGTTTGAGTACATGAGGACGTCGTCATGACGATGCGACGAGCTACCGGGTGGTCGATGTCCGCCCTGTTTCCGGTGATGGTTCTGGCGGTCGTGGCTCTGGCCGACGAATCCATCGTGAATTCGAAGCACGATCTGTCCATGCGTGGACCCGGTCCGATTCGGGCCGTCCACGAGGACGAGATCTGTGTCTTTTGCCACACTCCGCACAACGCGGCTCCACAGACTCCGCTCTGGAACCGCGCTAATCCCAGGACGTTCTACCGCATCTACGAGAGTTCGACGACGGATGCGCGGATCGACCAGCCTTCCGGGCCGTCGAAGATGTGCCTGGCGTGCCATGATGGGTCGATGGCGCTGGGTAACGTGCTGACCAGACCGGACACGCATCCTATTGTCATGACGGCCCGTACGATCCCGCCGGGCTCCGCCGATCTGTCCAGCGACCTGTCGGACGATCACCCCATCGGATTCCGTTACGATCGGGCGCTGTCGAACGTGGACCGCCAGATCCGGGCTCCGGAGATCGTCTCGGTCAAGCTCCCACTTGGGGCTCACCGTGAGATGCAATGCACGACCTGCCACGACCCCCACAACAACGAGTTGGGGGATTTCCTGCGAATCACGGACGAGATGTCGGCGATGTGCGTCGCCTGCCACGACATGGACGGGTGGGAAGTTTCCTCCCACGCCATGAGCGGGAAGCGCACGATGGGTCGGGTTGTCGATCCGGGCGAGCGGCTCAAGTACGCCAACGTACGCGACAACGGGTGTATGAGCTGCCACAAGATTCATTCCGCCCCGCATCCGGAACGGCTTCTACGGTTCGAGCGGGAGGAGGAGGGCTGCCTGAACTGTCACAGCGGTGGTGTGGCAAACTTCAACATAGCGGCCGACATCGGGAAGCGCGCCTCGCACGAGGTTGAGCGCCGCACCGGGGTGCACGATCCGGCCGAGAACCCCTTCACGATGCGACGGCACGTGGAATGCGTCGATTGCCACAACCCGCACTCAGTTCGGCACAACCCGATCGGCACGGTAAGGGGCACGTTCGGGCAGACCGTCAAGGGCCCCAATCTGAACGTTCCGGGCGTGGCAATCTCGGGTGGCTATCGGAATGAGGCGATGTTCGTGTACGAACTCTGCTTCAAGTGCCATGGCGACAGCACCAGCCGACCGCGGCTTAACACTTCGCGGCAGGTCAGCCAGACCAACGTGCGGTTGGAGTTCCAGGTGTCCAACCCGTCGTTCCACCCCGTGGCGGGACCGCGGCGAAGCCCCGACAGCATGAGCCTGATTTCGCCGCTTCGCCCCGGCAGCATCATCACTTGCACGGACTGCCACAACAGCGACAACGCCCGGTCGATGGGCGGGTCCGGGGCGAACGGGCCGCACGGTTCGATGTTCGAGTCGCTGCTGGTCCGCAACTACGAGACGAATGACTATACGACGGAAAGCGCCCAGGCTTATGCCTTGTGCTACGGCTGCCACAGCCGTGAGAGCATTCTGGGTGACGAGAGCTTCCCGTCGCACCGGCGCCACATTGTCGACTTCCAGACGCCGTGCAACGTCTGCCACGATCCGCACGGCGTCTATCGTGGGCAGGCCAACAGCGTGAACCACAGCAACCTCATCAACTTCGACCTGTCCGTCGTCATGCCAGCGGATACGCCGGAGGGGCGGAGGACTGTGTACGAGGACACGGGGACGCTTTCGGGAAGCTGCACGTTGACGTGTCACGGATTCACGCACATAGGTTTCCCGTATGCCAATTCGGCCGGCGGGAGCAGCGCCCGTGTGCGAAATTACTCGATGGGAGCGAACCGATGAGACCGTCCGGAATCACCGTCTGCTTCTGTGTTCTCGCCTTTGCGGCCATCGGCGGATGGGCGTTGGGCGGCATCGAAGGCTCGAAGCATGATTTCAGCAACCAGGACTGGTCCGGCGGAGATGCTTGCAGCGTGTGCCATACGGCCACCAGCGAAGAGCCGACCGCGACGCCGCTCTGGGACGAGAATGCCGACCTGAACCGCACGTTCGGCACACCGCTGGAGCAGTCGAAGAGAGCTGGAATGGGTACGATAATCTGCCTCCGTTGCCACGACGGAACGATCGCGAGGGACACGTTCGGTGGTGCGGAGCGAGAGCGATTTGTCAATCGGGAACACCCCGGGTTGCACACGGCCGGTCACGGCACCAGCGAGCATCCTGTGGGCGTGGACTACCCGAGGATCGACAGGGGATACCGCCCGGCTTCGTCGGTGACGGCCTCGGGAACGGTCCAACTGCCGGACGGCAAGGTCGAGTGCAGCTCGTGTCACGACCCGCACAACATGTCCGATCAGAAGTACATGCTGGTAATGAGCAACACCCGCAGCGCCCTGTGTCTGACGTGCCACAGAAAGTGAACCACTACCGCGCCGTTCCGTTGCCTCTTCCATCCGGCCGTAAGCTGGTTTGGGCGGTGGCCTTGTTTGGGCTTATCGCCTTACCCTCGCTTTCCGGCTGCGCGGCCCCAGGCATTCAAGCCGATCCGGTCTACTTTCCACCGCCGCCCACAACACCCCATGTGGTGCACCTGAAATCCTTCAACCGCCTGGATCAGATTGTCCCTCGGCGCGTCGGTTTGCTCGAGGCTCTTCGTGGTGGCCCGGCCCGCCCGTTTGTTGGGAAACCTGCCGGGATCGCATTCCGTGACGGGCATCTGTTCTTGTGCGACACCGAACTCAACCTGGTTCACGACTGGGATCTGGCTACGGGTAAAGCTCGGCGGATCGGTAACCGCGGCGATGTCTTGCTCTCCAAGCCGGTGGCGGTCGCGGTGGATGATGGCGGTCAGGTCTATGTGGCCGACACGGGTCGTGGAGAAGTGGTCGAATATGACGCCACCGGAAAATACGTCGGCCGGTTCCGACGCTCGGGCGAGGACGGGTATCGCCCGGTGGCTCTTATCGTGAGTGACGATAGGCTTTACGTCGCGGACATCGGTGCGCACCGGATCGACGTTTTTTCGACCGACGACGGTGCCCGCGTCGGCGAGTTCGGTGGCACCGGCAGCGACCCGGGCCGCTTCTACTTCCCGATGGGTGTGGCCACCAATGGCGCATCGAGTGACATCGTCGTGTCAGATACCATGAACTCGCGCGTCCAGGTCTTTTCCCCCTCTTTCAACCTGCTGCGTACCTTCGGGCAGGCCGGCAACCGCTACGGCGACATGGGCAAGCCGCGGCACCTTGCCGTCGGACCCGACGGAGTCGTCTTCGTAGCGGATGTCGAATTCGCGCACGTGCACCTCTTCAACGAGCGCGGGCAACTCCTGATGTTGTTGGGAGGACCGGAGGATAAGACGGGTGGTACGCCCATGCCGGTTGGTGTCACCGTCGCCACGTCTCTGCCGGAACCTGTCGCAGCTCTTGTGCCCGATGGATTCCGAGCCGATTACTTCCTGTTCGTCACGAACAGCGTCGCGAAGAAACGCATCAGTCTGTACGCCGTGGGGACCGCTCGCTAGAGCCGCATTATTCACCGCGGAGCACGCCGAGATCGCAGAGAAACAAGAGAGGCGTATCTGATTGCCGGTCGTCTTCTCGACCCAGGTGGTTCAGTCCCGGAGGGACGACAGTCCGTAGCCCACGGCGTGAGCCGTGGGACCATAGTCAACGCTCGACGTCTTCAGTCCCATCGGGACGGCACCTCATCTTCGCACACGTCGAGCATTCGAGATCCTCGACAATTCCCGTGTCGCCCCCACGGGGCTCACTCCACTTTGTCCGTCCTCATTCCCACGGCTCACGCCGTGGGCTGGTGCCTTTCGCCCCTACCGGGGCTTGTTCCATCCTCGGTGGTATCGATTGCACGAGTTGCACCGTTGGCTGATGACGCTCGCGGCCGCGATGCGTTTTCGCATCAAGTGTAGCGCCACCCTTGAATCTGCGGGCTGGGTAGAAGCGAGACAAGAAAGACGCGTTTCATCGCTCCGTCTTTCTGTGCTTCTGTGGATTCAGCAGTTCGGATGAGAGGGTACACCAAGCCCGGTGCCTGCATTCAACCGCGCTCGGAACGCACCGACACTGTTCCTCTACGCTCGTAGATCCACCGTCCAGGCGTTGGCGCATCGGCGCTCGATGAGTTCGGCCGCTACGTTCAACCAGGCACTGCAGGCGTCCAGGATCACGGAGTCTGCGGTCACGACCGTGGCACTGTGGGCCGCCAAGACCCGATCCGGACTGTCGACGAGCTCGATGTTCCACACCCAATCCCCTCCCACTTCGTCCTGAGGCAATGAGACCATCTCCGCCATCAACACCTTGAGTCGGCCGCTGTTGGCTACCGGCTTGTCCAGGTACCAATCGATGTGCGGCGCGTGCAACGTCGCCAGGTGGTCGATGATGAGTTCGAGCGCCGGCGCCGTCTCCTCGACCTTGCGGTAGGTGCCGTGGACGCTCGCCAGATCGCGGTAGCATCCATCCCGTCCGATCAGAATCAGGCCGCCGGACAGGGCGCTCTCCACAGTGATCAGGAGGTTGTACCCGTCTACGGCGATCGGGCGACCGGCGGCCTCATCGTACGCGAGCCGGCTCTGCGTCCGCCTGAGCAGCGATTCATCGGAGCAGGACGAACGTCTGACGGCCATGCGTTGACGAGCGGTCAGGTCGTGACGGCCGCCCACGAGCTTGAGAGCTGAATCAACTGCATAGCCGCGGGTCAACAGCCAGGCGTATTCACGCACGGCCGTGCCTAATGTTTCGTGCTGGGATTCGGCGAACAAACGCGTGTCGTCCGGATGCTTGCCTCGATGTTTGCGTTTGTCTGGCATAGGTGCACACGCCGCGTGCGGCATTGGGATCGCGCTATAGGAACTTCCTTGCGTGATCCGGTCGCGATTCGCACGTCCAGCATACCCCTGCAATCGATCAAGGCCAGTTCCGTCGGCCGGAAGAGCCCAACCGGATCCGTGACAGAATCGGCGGACGCCGGAAAACCGAAGGGCGGGTCATTGTTCCGTGCCGGTGGAATGTCGACATGCCCGACGTGTGCTTGGCGGCGACACGGCGCAACATGCCGAGACGAATCTGCACAGCCTTCCGCAGCACTCCGGTCTTGCCATGTTGACCCAAGATGACACTCGTGCTACGGTCGGCATCGATGTCAGTGTGTGACCGAATCGTCGGATCCTCTTCGGATTGCAGTACCGGTTTGCACAGCGCCGGAGTGCTAACATGCTCGCTTGCAGCGGTGCTCTTCGGTTGCCTGACGAGTGGATGCTCTGCGCCGGCCCAAGCCCCAGTAGGATCCGTAGGGACCGTGTGGCAGCAGCGTGGAAAGGCAAAACCCGCACCACAGCCGCAACCTCGATCAAGCCAAGATGCCCACACCATCCATGAACCCATCGACGTGACCGAACCGGTTATTGCCACTGTCAACGGACGACCCATTACCCGCCAACGTGTGATAGGCCTGCTCCTCGAGTCCCGTGGTGTGGGTATTCTGGAACAGTTGATCGGGCTCGAGACGGCGATCCGAGCCGCAACCCGGCGCGGTCTGATCGTAACCCAGTCAGACCTGGACCGTGAGCATGACAGGGCGCTTCGGAACCTGTCCGATCCGCTCTCGTCCGTGACGCCGACACTGTCCGATCGGGAGGCGACCGAGCGGTTACTCGACCAGGTGCTCGCCCAACGGAACATGTCCCGCAGCGAATTCGATATCATCACGCGCCGTAACGCTTACCTCCGGAAGCTCGTCGAGGCCGAGCTATCCATTACGGAAGCGCAGCTTCGCCGGGAGTACGGACGCCTCTACGGCGAACGCGTTCAGGTTCGACACATGCAGCTTGCCACTCTGCCCGAGGTGACTCGCGTCAGAGAGCGGCTGGCAGACGGTGAGGATTTCGCCGAGTTGGCCTCACGATACAGTGCCAACACAGCCAGCGCGCAAACCGGGGGTCTGCTCGAGCCTTTCTCGGCAGGTGATGACAATCTGCCGGCGGCCTTTCGGCAGGCGGCTTTTGCTCTGGAGCCGGGTGAAGTGTCGAGCACTGTACGCGTCGGCGAGTGGTACAATCTGCTGACCCTGGAGAAGCGTCTGGGGGCCGAAGCTCGCGATTTTGCCGGCGTTCGGAACGATCTGGAACGGTCTTTGCGAGACCGTTTGACGCAGCCGGCCATGTTCACGCTGTTTGAGAAGCTCTTTAGGGATGCTACGATAGAGGTTCACGATCCGGACCTGGACAGGGCTTTTCGCCGGAAGCATCCGGATCGGGTTCGGTAGGCAAGCCATCGGCTGTCCGCCGTGTAAATCCGCACGGATCGAGGTCAGCGTCCGGATGGCAAGGATAAGCCGGTGTTCGTGCTGTGTCTGCGACGCATCGAAGGAGAAACAGGTGGCTGAGGCAAAGGGCTATGCGGCGATCTTGATGTTTGGCGGTCCCGGTTCCGGCAAGGGAACTCAGGGTGTCGTTCTGGGGCAGATGCCCAATCTGGTCCATCTAGCGATGGGGGACATCTTCCGCGGCCTCGACAAAACATCGGACATCGGAAAGGAGTTCCTCTCCTACTCGACCAAGGGTCAGCTCTGCCCGGACGAATTGACGGTGCGCGTCTTTTGCCACCATGTCGACGGAGAGATCGAAAAAGGGGACATCCGGCCCGACTACCACACACTGATTCTCGACGGGATCCCCCGGACCCCCACACAGGTGGAGCTGCTTGCCTCGGTTATCGATGTCAAACGGATCATTCATCTCGTGATGGAAGATCGTGACGCGTTGATCGCACGGTTGATTGGGCGGGCCAAAAAATCCGGACGCCCAGACGACGCCGATCGATCGGTCATCGAGAACCGCATCGAGGTCTACGAGCGTGAGACACGCCCCGTGTTGGATGCCTACCCGGCCAAGCTTATCGGCCGTGTGAACGGAGATCAGCCGCCGCTGGCCGTGCTTTCCGATGTCGCGAAATGTATGGCTGACTGCGTGTCGCCGAACATCTGAGACTGACCGGCGTACGAAGCGTGATGCTGACTTCGTGACAAACCCCGACTCCGTTCGAGTCCGGTGAGCAGCGGTGTGATGACGTCCACATTCCTCCAACGCCTGAGAGACTTCGCGGCAGGTTTCGATCGACAGTTCGGCGACTATTTGCAGCCGGCCGGCAATGTTCCTCCGGAGCTGATCGAGGCCATTCGTTACTCGGTGCTGGCGCCGGGCAAGCGTATTCGACCCTATCTCGCGACCCGATGCTGCGAACTCGTCGGCGGGACGGCCTATGAAGCCCTCCCGGTTGCAGCGGCCCTCGAATGCGTCCACGCGTTCAGCCTGATTCACGATGATCTGCCGGCCATGGACGATGACGACCTGCGCCGCGGCCAGCCCACATGCCACAAGAAGTTCGGCGAGGCAACCGCGATTCTTGCCGGTGATGCGCTGATCGTCCTGGCATTCGAGTTGCTCGCAAGCCGTGTGGAGGATCAGGCTCTTGCAGCGGGAATGGTACTGAAGCTCGCCCGTGGAGCGGGCTGGGCGGGGATGATCGGCGGTCAAACGGCCGATGTGCTCGGTGAATCACGACCACCGACTCCTGAGCTGGTCGAGTACATCGATGAGCACAAGACTGCTTCCATTTTTCAAATTGCATGCGAGCTCGGTGCCATGGCCGGGCACGGGGGCGAGGCGGATGTCTCGTCGCTCGGGCAATTCGGGAGGCAGGTGGGGCGTGCATTCCAGATTGCCGATGATTTATTGGACCTTTCGGCCACCACTGACCTGATGGGTAAGAAGGTCGGAAAGGACGCCGCCGCAAACAAACAGACATTGCCCCAGTGCCTTGGGATTGAGCAGAGTCGCTTGGCCGCGAAGGAGGCCGTCGAAGCAGCAATCACGGCTCTCGAGGGCTTCGGCACCGAAGCGGAGGAACTGCGTGCACTGGCGAGATATGTTGTTGATCGAAATTATTGAAAGCACTGAAGGTGACACCGACGAGGGCAGTAGGCTACATTGAACTCGCCAATTAGCACGGGCTTCCGGTACGAGGCTCGTGTGGTGTATCGACATGCGACACGCGCTCTGTTTCGTGCATGACGATGGAAGTGAGCGGACCGGGTGGCGGGGTCGGTTTGACTGAAATGACACCACTGTGCCGGAAGTGACACCGTACTGACGGAAGAGACTATCGATGGGTTTGCTGGATCAGATTCATTCACCGGCCGACGTTCGGGCGCTGCCGATCGAGCAGCTTCCGGC
>JAUXGE010000377.1 GCA_030622435.1 Planctomycetota bacterium | reverse complement strand
TCGAGACCGCCGAAACGATCCAAGAGCGAGTAGGGGAACATCTCGTCGGGATGTAGCGTGCGCTGCTCGAGCAAGCTGTCGAGATTACGATATCGAGTCTCGAGCCGTTGCTTTGCCTGTGCGTTATTCGCGCCGCGCCAGGCGGCTTCGGCGGCATCCCTCGCATCGATCAGTTCCTTCAGTGGATTTTCTTTCTCCGGATCGTCCGGATCGTACAGCCCCGGATCAAACCAGTAGATTTCATCTACGCCGTCCAGCCGCCCGTCCACAAACTCGCTTCGTGGATCGAGAGTCCACTCGACCTTGAACGAAGCGCAGTCGGGCAGGAAGTAGTGACCGAGCCGGTCCGCCAACTGCGCAGGCGGCGTCGGATCGAGCTGACATCGCTCGTAGGGCTGTGGCACGCCTGGATTCCGCGGGAAGATCTTCGGAAGAAACCAGGGTTGATCGGCCTCCACGTCAGGCATCACCCACTCGTCGAAGCTGAACCAGCCATTGACATCCACGACGCCCTGAAGGAGCAGCGAATACTCCCCGGGAGACATCCTCTCCGGATGCACACCGAAATCTTCAGCAGGGTCTGAAGGATCGCGGGTGGCCGCCGCCGACATCAACAGCACGCCCCGCCGCGCCAAGTGCCAGCCCTCGGCCGGTACCGGCGAGACCTGCGTGAGCGACGGATAACCCGCCGAGTCGACCGGGAAAGCATCATCAAGCTGCTCCTCGAAGGCAAACGGAGGATTCTTGGTGGGGTCAGGCACATACTCGCCGAGCTTGGCGTGACCATAAACCACCTGCTGCAAGTTCGACGTTACACCGGGGTCCGTATAGCTGACACCCTTGTGGGCCGTGAAGAACATGAGGACGTCGGCCCGTGGTTCGACCAGCATCGGGTTACCGTTCGCGTCCAGCTCTTTCTTCTCCCTGGCCGGATCGGCGACGTGGGCATAGCCCGTGGACGGGTCGCCGTCGTCATCCGAATCCATGCCTTCCTTCGTCCAATAAGCATTGACCGGGTTTCCCTGGATCAGAATCAACGAACGGCCAGGCTGGACGTGACGCAGATCCTCGCGGATCGTCTCCTCGACCGCACGCAGAATCTGGCTCACATGCGTGACGGCTCGTGCCTGTCCCGTGGACTGGACGGTCACGTTGAACACCTGTCCCGCCAGCGAGAACATCAATACGAGGATTCCGATGGAGACGATCAGCTCCGCAAGAGAGAACCCTCTCCGGCGAGCTGAACGACTGCAATCCATCCGTAACCTATTGTCAATACGTCGCTTACGCATCATCATATCTGGGTGGAAGATGTCTGTCCCACGGCGCCCACTCAGCCTGCCGCTCGTCCCAATTATGGTCAAGGCCAGGTGTCGGTAAAGCCCTGCAAACCGCTTACTAGCCCACTTCTGCCGTACGCTTTCGGAACAAGCTGAATCCATCCCACAGAACCACACGCTACCCAGCTTCCCGAACAGACAGTGCCTGCCCCCTCTGCTCGCACGCCCCTATCCCCAGGGGTCGCAGGCTGAAGGCCTGCCCGAAAGTAGCCGGTGGCAAGTCCCGGCGCGCCGGGGCGCCGCCACCGGATGTGGGCGTTCCCAAGCCGCCTGACCCTGAAAGGGTCATCTATTTCCTCTGGGGCACGTGCAACGTGGCTTTTGTACGACCCCTGCCAGGGTCGAAAGGAATGGGTGTTGGGGTTACCGTGGGCGGCGTCCCGCTACGGCGGGACTGGCCCACGGCTACTCTCGATCAGCCTTTCAGGCTGCATCAAGGTGCTACGCTGAAGCCGCCGATTCTGTCACAGACGCCGTTTTAGGCGGCCCTTGCCCATGCCACCCTCGACGGATTCGCCACCCGATTGGGGATGCCCCCCGGCATTTGGCATATAGCGAGCGAATACTCCCCGTTGACGGGTTCCTGATAGCCTCGTAGCATGGTTCGTTTGCACCCAAGCGGTCGGCGACCGGTTTCGGAGTAGACCGACGGAGCCGGCTCGCGGATCGAAGGCTATGCGAAACCCGTTTCTGGTTCGGGCTGGCTTGGCGAGCGTCCTGCTTGTGGCGGCTTGCGGATGCGCCGGTCCGATGCCGATCGCACCGGATGCGACGCTGGCGGCTTCACCCAGGCCTTATGAGCCGGATCTTCCGGTGCCCGTGGGGTTCCGGCTGGTTGACCGGTCCAGCGAGGACTGGTCGGGTGGTGCGACGCGGTATCTTAGGCACCGCTACGGCGGACGTGCCGATAAGTATGCCGTCCGGCGCTTCTATCACGAGCAGATGCCGCTTGTGCGGTGGACCAAGATAAGCGACGGGAACGTCAACGGCCGGATCACGATGCGGTTCCGACGAGGAGCCGAGTCCTGCACGGTGACGATCGATGACAAAGCGGGCGGTTGGTCACATCGGGTGGCCGTAGAGATCCTGATTACTCCGTCGGCACCCACAGACAAACCGACCTCGACTGATGCGAAGGTGACGAGATGAAAGCCGAAAGACGTCACGAACTCAAAGAAAACGAACTGCTTCAAGCATTAAACAATGCGCGGAAGTACCTTGACGAAAACGGTAAACCGCTGGGGATCGCGGCAGTTGTCGTGGTGGTCGTGGTCGCCGCCGTCTCGTTCAGCATGCGTTCCCGCGCCGCCGCCATAGAGGACGTGTGGCGTCGCCGGGCTCAGCTCACCTTCGAAGACCCCGAGGTGGGGCGCGAGTCGCTCGAATCGCTTGCGAGAATGACCGAGAGTGTCACAGACAAACGGTTCGTCCTCTCGAGCCTGATGGAGCAAGGCCAGCAGGCATTGCGGCTTTCCGCGCTGGTCGAGGCACCGCCCGACCCGGACTTCAACGACAAGGCCGCCGCCGCGTTCCGGCAACTGCTCGAACGGTTCTCCGACAATCCACTTGCGTTCGGTGTGGCGGAAATCGGTCTGGCGACTGTGGAGGAAAACGAGTTTGTGTTGGACCACGACTTCGCCCACAAAGAGCGGGCGGACGAGCACCTGGGCAACATCATCAACAACTCGTCCATGAGTAGCATGCCGTTCATGCGAGCGGCGATGGATCGCCGCCAGAGGCTTGACGAGATCTTCACGCGAATCAGGTTTGCCGAGCCGGAATTCGAAGAGCCGCTCAGCATCGAAGCCGTTGACATTCCGGTTATTCCCGTTGATGAAGCGGTTGATGCTCCTGTAAATGAAGCGGGTTTGATCGAAGGCGCGGAATCTGCCGACGCTCCGACACCGGCAGAAGACGCAGCGCCGGTCAATGAGGCCGGAACAGAGCAAGAGGAGTCGATCGGGGACACGGCCCCCGTCGATCAGGCGGAACCACCGCCTGCCGAGGATGGCGGGGCGGCCGACGATACTGGCACGCCGTAGCACCGAGCGATTCTCGCCTTACATGCTGAGAGGCTGAAGCACCATCCACTCAGGAATCCTGGCGGATGGGTGGCCCATGGCTTTGGCCGTGGGGGACGCGATTCGTTCTGCGACCACCCCCTTCGCTCGCCCTTCTTTTCGATACGCCTTCTGTGCGTTGACGCTCGCGGTATTGTTCCGCAGGGCGGGTGAATGTGTTTAGCGTGGAATTCGGGTGCCATGGGGAAGCTGCACCGCAGGGCGTCGGTCACGAACTCGTCCTGGTCAGGTAGACGGTAGCCCAGGCTGCTTAGCCCAGCGCCCGCCCATGCCACCCACAATGGGACGCACTCCCTTCTCGCACCTTTCGCAGCCACATCTGCCGGGTAGTGTGATCCGGGACAAGCACAGCCGCATCCGCCCCAACCGGGACAAGTACGACCAGGGCCTACCCGAAAACAACCACCACAGTCACGTGGGTTTGCCCTTTGATGGGTGGGGCGGTAGGTTGCCGGCTTGGCGGCGCTCGAGCTGCGGTCGTCGGTGATTACGGTACACGCGGGGCTCACTGTCACGGTACAGGGATGAATGGTATTTTGAAGGGGTGTAATACGAATCCCAATAATAGGATGCGCTCCCAATCAGTACCGCGACTGTCAAGTAGCGGCCGGCGTCCCCGCCGGCCGCCGCGTGCAATGGCACGTGCCCGGGAAAACGGCCTGCGAGGACGCAGGCCGCTACAATGACCAGCAAAACCGACACTAGCTTCTTGGAAACAACACTGGGATGCGTATAAAGCACGCGGCTCGAATAAGAAAATGGATGGCATTGTATGAGAGTCTGGGTCACTCGAGACGAGGATGAAAATGGGGCGCTGTGTGCCGCACTGAGTGCCGCAGGACTGACACCGGTGTGCGAGCCGGTGCTCGAGCGCCGCGTCGTCAACGACGCCGCGGACGTGATCTCTCGGCT
>JAUXGE010000234.1 GCA_030622435.1 Planctomycetota bacterium | reverse complement strand
CTCTGGCGGATGATTTCGCCGACCTGCTCCGGCGTACTGTCGTGGGTGAGGAAGCCGGGAGCGACAACGAGCGAGCGGTGATTGTCTCCTTCCTCGAACAACAGCCGGACGGCAGCGAGACGCTTCGCAGACTGCTGCGCCAGGACATAAAGATCGAGGCCGATCCCCGCACGAACTCCCTGATGGTTATGGCTCCGTCCGACAGCATTGCCATGTTGGAGGCTATGATCCGCGACTTCGACGCGATCCGGCCGATCCGGTCGGAGATCCGTCTGTTCCCGTTGATCAACAGCGATGCGGAGGCCATGGTCGATCAGCTCACTGAGTTGTTCGTGACGGATGGCGGTGGTGACGGTGAGACGGAAGGCCAGTTGGTCTTCGGTGAGACGATCGGCCAGGATGACATTGCGAGCGTTGGCCAGGATCTCCGGTTTGCCGCCGATTCTCGAACGAACACGCTGATTGCGGCCGGGGCCGAGGTCGACCTGCGCATGGTGGAAGAGTTGGTTCACTGGCTCGACTCGCAGGAGGCGGAAGACCGGGTGATGGAGGTCGTTCAGACCAAGTACGTCGAGCCGGACCAGATCGCCAACGCCATCCAGGGCTTCAACTCACAGGAGCAGGAAGTTCTCGGCGAGTTGGATGACGAGGAAGCCAGGCTGCGCCGCATGGAACGGCAGATTTCGGTCCAGGCCGTTGGCAACGAAGAGGAGGGTGGGCGCAGCCTCATCGTGGGTACCAGCCGCCGTGCGTATCGCGAGACGATGGAGATGATCAATCAGCTCGACCGTCCCGAGCCCCAGGTCATGATCTCGATGCTGATCGCCGAGGTCGCACTGACGGACAACTTTGAGTTCGGGATAGAGTTCGCCGGGCAGGATCTCACCTTTTCCGAGAACGCGATCATCGGACCGAACAACATTATTCAAGGCAGCGACTTCGACTGGGTGGCGGGAACGCAGCTCGGTGCGGCGGGCAGCGGGCTGGGCTTCGGCTACACCATCAACGGTGAGGACTTCGGCTTCCTGCTTCACGCCCTGCAACAGGACAGCCGACTGGAAGTGCTCCAGCGTCCGATCTTGATGGTCAGCAACGGCGAGGAAGGGAGCATCACGATTGCCGACGAAGTGCCGTTTGTCGAAAGCTCGCAGATCAACGATACGGGTTCTACGAACTCGGTCATCGGTCGGGAGGACGTCGGTATCGTGTTGACGGCTACGCCGCAGATCAGTCCGGACGGCTATGTGACAATCGCCTTGACGCAGGAAATCTCCAACTTCGCCGGAGAGAACGTGCAGCTCAGCGAGGGCGTGACGTCGCCGATCTTCTCGACCCGCGAGGTGGACACGAACGTCACCGTGCGCGACGGCGAGACGGTCGTTATCGGTGGCCTGATCACGACGCGACACTCCGAGGGCGAGAGCAAGGTCCCGATTCTGGGTGATCTGCCCTGGATCGGTCCGTTGTTCCGGGTGACCAGCGTATCGGAGCAAAAGGTCGAGCTGATGATCGCAATGACGGTCGATGTGACACGGACAGACGAGGATGTGCGCCGCATGTCGCTTTCCGAGCGTGATAATTACATCGAATCGCGCCATCTCTTCACCGATCCGTTGCTGGAGGGCCTGCGCATTTTGCCCGACGAAAGCCTGCTGGGCCCGGACAAGGGGAAACGCGGCGAGCCGACCGAACATGAGAAGCAACCTGTGCGGGATCCAGAAGATCGGAAGCTCTATGGCCCCAAGCCGAAGATATACGGACCGGTGATTTCACGTCCCACGCAGACGACGTCCGCCGATGAGCCTGTCTACGGGCCGAAGGTCGTACGCAGGGACGAGAAACCTGTGGGGGAGTAGGGTCCGGATGAGATCAGCCATGCCGCACGTCCTTCGATCACTTCTGACGGCCGGTCTCGCGTCCGGTTTGCTCGTGACAGCCGCCTGTCACACGACGGGCACGGCGGACGCGTCCAAGCGACCGTCGGCGCATCGCCGTCACGAAAAGCCGATCCAGCGGGTGCTGAGCCTCTTCGACCAGCGGCCGTGGCTCAATCTAGACGTCGCCGGCGATCGCGATCCCGAGGGTGTTCACTACCGCGTGTTCTTGGACGACGGGAGCGGTAAAGGGGTCCACCGGGACGGTTCCTTCGAGGTCGAGATGTACGAGCTGAGGCGCCAAGAGGACGGCCTGGCGGCGCGCACGTTGATCAGCGATTGGAAAATGCCGACCAGCGGTGTCCAGGGTGTCAAGTCCAGGCTGCTGGGCATGGGGTACCATATTCAACTGCGGTGGGCGAGCAAGGCCACTGCAGGCCGGGAAGTCGAACTGGTTACGAGGTACCGTGCGCCCGACGGCCGGGTCCTGCAAGCCGCAACCAAACAGCTCCGCGTACCGAAATACACCTCTTAGAGGGTCTTCGGTTACAGTGCTCCGACGCGTATGAACCGGTGGGTGGCATCCACAGGACAACCAAGGGCCCTGACGTCTCGACCCCAAGGTCCGTTTTCCTCGCTAATACCCGAAGCGTCTTCAGGAAGGCATGGGCGCCACATGCCGCTGCATGAAGAATTCAGGTGTCAGAAGATATTGAAGCCGGATCGCTCGGTCTTCCTACGGGTTTTTTTGCATGGACGACCCGCGGAGTCGATAATGTAGTGTAGGGCACCCCTAGAATGGGGTTGCCGACCGGGTCGGAGTTGAGGAGTGACCGCATGTGTGGAATCATCGGGTACGTCGGGCACCGTACTGCGTTGCCGATTCTGATCGAGGGTTTGCGACGCCTGGAATACCGGGGGTATGACTCGGCCGGCGTTGCTTTGGCGTCGCCGAACGACGTGACCGTGACGAAGTCGGCCGGGCGGATCTCGGCGCTCGAGCAGATTATAGACGTGGAGTCCACCCAGACGACGGGTCTGGGACACACGCGGTGGGCGACTCACGGCGCTCCGAACGATGTCAACGCCCATCCACATGCTGACAGCTCGGGCAGGATAGCCGTGATCCACAACGGTATCATCGAGAACGACCGTGCCCTTCGGACATACCTCGAGCAGCATGGCGTCACGTTCACCAGTGATACCGACTCTGAGGTCTTAGCCCAGCTCATCGCTCAGCTTTATGACGGCAACCTCGAGAAGGCCGTACGCCAGGCTCTTCACGAGGTCTCTGGAACGTACGGAATCGCCGTCGTCTGCGCGGACGAACCGGGCGTCATCATCGCCGCGCGGCAAGGCAGCCCGCTGATCATCGGCGTTGGCAAGGACGAGCACCTTCTTGCATCGGATGCAGCGGCCATCCTCGCCCACACCAGCCAGGTGGTTTACCTGGGTGACGGTGAAATGGCACGCATCACTCCCAACGAGCTGCGCATCACCACGCTCGAGGCCGTTCCGGTTGCGAAGGAAGTCGAGGAAATAGAATGGTCGCTCGAGCAGATCGAGCTTGCCGGCTATGACCACTTCATGCTCAAGGAGATATTCGAACAGCCGGCCGCACTGGAGAACTGCCTCCGCGGTCGTATTGATCTTCGCGAGGGCACAGTCCATCTCGGCGGGCTCGTGGACTGCGCGCGCGAGCTGGTTCGTGCCAAGCGGATCATCCTGACCGGTTGCGGTACCGCCTGGCACGCTGCGCTTGTCGGAGAGTACCTCTTCGA
Organism: Planctomycetota bacterium; assembly: GCA_030622435.1. Lineage (GTDB taxonomy): Bacteria > Planctomycetota > Phycisphaerae > UBA1845 > UBA1845. Next base: position 3,903 of record JAUXGE010000234.1, on the reverse strand, counting down.
GGAACTGGCGCGCATTCCCACCGAGACCGAATACGGCAGTGAGTTCCGTTACCGGAACCCCATCGTCAACGAAGGCACGGTTGTAATCGCCGTTTCTCAGAGTGGTGAGACGACCGATACGATCGCCGCATTCAATGAGGCCAAGCAGCGAGGTGCTCTGACGCTCGGTGTCGTGAACGTAGTCGGTTCGTCCCTTGCACGAGGAACGGATGCGGGCGTATACCTGCACGTCGGACCGGAGATCGGCGTCGCCAGCACCAAGGCTTTCACCGGACAAGTTGCCGTGCTTGCGCTGATTGCGTGTTTCCTCGGCCGTCGCAAGCACATGTCACCGACGGCGGCCATGCAGTTCATCACGGCGCTGTCGCAGATTCCCACGCAGGTGGCCCGCGTGCTCGAAAGAGCCGATGACGCCAGGAAGGTGGCCGAGAAGTATCAACAGCGCGAAAACTGGCTGTATCTCGGGCGCGGCTACAACTACCCCGTTGCTCTCGAAGGGGCGCTCAAGCTCAAAGAGATCAGTTACATCCACTCCGAGGGCTTGCCTGCGGCCGAGATGAAGCACGGGCCAATCGCCTTGATCACGGAGGGGATGCCGGTCGTCGTCATCGCGACTGCCGGCAGCCAGTACGAGAAGATCATCAACAATATTTCCGAAGTGCGCACGCGCGGCGGCAGCGTCATCGCCATCGCCACGGAGGGCGATCGGGAAATCGCCAAGATGGTCGATCACGTGCTCTACGTTCCCGACACGCTCGAGCCGCTGCAACCGCTCTTGACGGCGATCCCCCTACAACTGATAGCCTATCATGCGGCCGTTATCCGCGGCTGCAACGTCGATAAACCGCGCAACCTCGCCAAGAGTGTGACCGTGGAGTAAACTCAGCCGGCTGCGAGCAGTTTCTCCTGCTTCTGCGCCAGGTCCGCCAATAGTTCGTCGAACGACTTGGCGAACAGTTCGACCCCGTCGGTCAGGAGCTTCTCGGTGACCGCGTCGATGTGTATCCCCAACCGTTCCAACTGCTCGAAAACTGCATGCGCTCCTGCCACGTCATCGTTGAGGGTCACTTGAGTGGATCCCTCGTGCAAAGTGGCGTCGATCGTCTTCGGCGGCAGCGTGTTCACCGTGCGAGGACCGATCAAACCGTCCACGTACTTCGTTGCGGGGTAATCGGGATTCTTCGTACCGGTGCTCGCCCAGACCGGCCGCTGCACATGTGCCCCCTTGGCAGCCAATGCGCCGAACTCGCCGTCGGGATCGAAGAACTGCTCGAATCGGGCGTACGCAAGCTTGGCGTTGGCGATCGCGGCCGTCCCGAGTAGATCCTCGATGTCGGCGCGCGGAGGATGTTTCTCCGAGAGGAGCTTATCGACAAACGTATCGACGCGGCTGACGAAGAAGGACGCCACGGAGATTACGACGGATAGATCACCGCCGATCGCCTCTCGCCGTCTCAGGCCGTTGACGTAAGCCTTCATCACCTTCTCATGCATTGCGAGCGAGAAAATGAGAGTCGCGTTGACGCTGATGCCATCGCCGATCAAGGTCTCGATAACGGGAATGCCCTCGTTCGTGGCCGGGACCTTGATCAGGATGTTCGGGCGGTGCAGCTCCTTGTAGAGCCTCCTGGCCTCGGCGATCGTGCCTTCGGTGTCGTAAGCAAGCCTGGGGTTGACCTCCAGGCTGACATAACCGTCTACCGCGTTCGTGCGATCGTACACGGGGCGGAGGATGTCGGCCGCATCAGCGATGTCGGGAAGCACGAGCCCTTCATAGATGTCCATTTCGTCACGACCTTCGGCCAGCAGTCGGCTAAACCGTTCGTCGTAATCCGTGCCGCCTGTCACGGCCTTCATGAAGATCGTCGGATTGGACGTTACTCCGACAACACCAAGCTCGATCCATCGCTCCAGTTTGCCGGATTCAATCATCGCCCGGCTTATGTTGTCACACCAGATCGATTGACCCGATTCATACAACTTCTCGATGGTATTGCTCACTACGCGGCTCCTCGTCGAAGAAGGTATTGCCGGCGTGATTACCGGCAGCGGGGAATCCACCCTAGCCTGGTATCACCTCTACCCATGCGCATTATGTCGTATCAAACGTCCCCCGAAAAGCGCATCTCGAAGATGAGTTACATGAGCCTGTGAAATCTGACGACGCCGAGTTGGTGCCACTTGCCGCGTAGGAGATTTGATAGGTGTTGCGCAGGGAGCAGGCTTGGGTTGGTGTGATTCCGGACGCAGTAGAGACAGAAAAACTCACAGAGGTGGAGGCGCATTACTGTACGGTTGTGCGACGGGGTTTGTGTGACGGTTCCACCGGGGCATCGGGATTCGTTTCGGTGAGTGTGGCCACCAGCCGGTCGGCAGGCGGTAGACTCTCCAGGCGGGGCTCGACTCCCGCCAAGAGCGAGACCGAGAATCGGTAGAACCTGGCTCCGTGATTCTGTGCCAGGACGCCGGTCAGACACCCGGCGGCTGCAAGAATCGGATCTGTCAGGCTCGTCACACGGACAGGGATGTACATCTGTACGATCTCGATCAGCGTGGACAGGAGCACTCCCGCCGTGACGATTAGTAGCGTACGAGTCCACGCGTTCTGACGCATGGAAGGAGACCGGCTTGCCGCCCAACATGCCGCAAAGATGATGTACGATGCGGATTTCTCCATCGCATCAGCCATCATCACGTCAAACCGTGCGATGAAGTACCCCCAGAATGGCATAAACCCCTTCGAGCCAAAGGCGACGCCCGGGCCACCGTGGGCAGTGTCAAACGTCAGAGGAATCACGCCGGTGTAGACGATATAGGCCGCTGCAGCCACGCAGCCGGTTTGCGCAAGCCGCCTTAATTGTCTCACTCCCTGCTCGGGCGCGAGCTGATTGTGCCCGTGAGGCACCTGGGCGAGTGCCCCGATGCCAACCCCGAGCAGGCGGAACAGCACATCGGTGATGTCACAGGCTCGTGTGACGATGATGAGATGCATCGCACTGAGTGCGACGGCCATGATACCTCCGAGCCACAAGGACAGGAGAAAGGCCGAGACCCGACCGAACCCATAGTCGCGAAGAAGCACAGGCAGCAACAACCAGGCAAGAACGGCAAACGAGGCACACTCCAAGGCCCACCGGGACCACAGCTTCATACGCCCCCATTTGAGGTGGGCGTGAGCGATGTAGTTACTCTCCGCCATCATGTCATCGGAGAGGGCCTCTCCGATGACATGTGCGTGAAACGGAATGAAGTTTGCTGACTGGGCCGCCTTCTTCAGGCTGTTCACGTCAAATGAGAATGAGAAAGGTAGGGCGGCGAGAATGAACAGAACCAGGACGTAGGTCTTTGTCAGAGCGGCGCGCGGACGCTCGTGGAATTCGAGCAACGCTCCCCCGACAATACGGGGGGTGAAAGAACGGGCCAGAAACGACAGGGATGCACCCAGCGATGCTCCCAGAACGTTTGCGACCAGGTCGATCATGGAGGATATCCGCGCGGGGGTGTAGGCCTGGAGCCATTCGATCGTACCGCTCAAGACCGCTGCGAGGATTATCGTAGCAGGCAGCAGAAGCACGCCGCCGTGAGTGGCCCGCCTCAGTGTCCAATGCAACATCATGCCTAGAGGGAGGTAGAGAAAAATGTTGCTGACGATGTCCGGAAGAACGGGGTGGTTCGCCGTGACACCGAAGAACGCTGTCGACCCGTTGCCCGCGGCTCCTCCTTCGGCGAAATCGAAGGGAACCAGCCCGGTCATCAGGATAAACAGAATGCACAGAACGGTGAGCAGTTCGACATATCGCCTGACCAGGAACCGTACTGCGGATTGATCGACCGGGCTTGTTTTCATGTGACGAGACATAGTCTGGCCACCCGGAACCACGAAAGCAGCAGGCAGGATCCGAT
>JAUXGE010000373.1 GCA_030622435.1 Planctomycetota bacterium | reverse complement strand
TGGGCTATGGCGCGGTTCCTGTCTCGCCGTGCGGCGGCTCTGTCGTTGCCACCCGTTCTCGCCGGGTGGAATTGATCCGGTGCCGGATCCTGTCGTGCCTCAGCGTCAAGATCCGGGTCCCTGACCGCAGGCGGATCCATGGTTGCTCCTTGGTGCGGCATTGTGTTTCGGGCTTGGAGCGTGCCATCTGGAAGCCCTTCCCACACTTTATCCGACCGTCCGCGAATCCTCACATCGTTGTCCGAAGTGTTCGATAGATTCCTTGAAGGCATGACGTGTCGAGCAGTGGGTGGATCAGTTTCCGGACCCTACCGGAGGAGTCCGCCCCCGCAGGTAATACCACGACCATCGGAATGACGTACACTCAGCACAATGACGTAGGTGTGGCACTCGCCGCGCCTCCTACCGATAACGCCGAGGGAATGATGCCGGACAGTGCATCTTCTCCCTCCGTCGCCCATTCCGTGTCACCCGGTCGATCCGTCTACCTGGACGTGGCGCAAGCCTGGCTGCCGCAGTGGCTGCGACTCATCGGTCCTTCGCCTTGGTATCATGGTGGGGTCGGTCGCAGCTCGAAGATCCCGACGGGCGCACTCACGATTTACCGGCAACTGTCGGCCGCCTTGGCTATGGGGGTGTTGAGCGAGGTGGACGATCGCCGGCCGGATCATGTGTACCTTCGCGAGTGCGTTCGGGTGTCGCTCATCCGATGGCAGTTATCGCTCCGCGGCGATGGGCAACCGTCTGCGGGGCACATGAGGCGAAGCCCATTGCGTGCGGTTATCGCTGCACAGATTGTCCAGCTACTAAGCGAAACGGCGGGGTTTCAGACGGACCTGCTCCTCGAGGATCTTGCGAGACACCTTGCGTGGCTGAAACGTCGTCCTCTGCATCCCCCCTGGCTGGAGGCCTCGCTTATCGTTGCGATGGCGGATGGTGCGCTGCTTGTTCGTGACGCGGGCCTGCTCAGACTGGCGAGAGTCCGTCTCGAAGGTCTTCTTGCGCGCCAGGACGAAGAGGGTTGGTTCCCCGAGCGCGGTGGCGCGGACATCGGTCGCCTCTCGCTGACGGTGGATGCCCTGGCACGGGTCTATCGACAGACCGGATGGGATGAATTTAGGGAGCCGCTCCGTCGTGCCGTGTCTTTCCTGGCCCGCTTCATCCACATTGATGGAAGTGCCGGCGGGTGTTACAGCTCATGCGACACGGCTTTCGTCAGCCCCTATGGGCTGGAACTGTTGGCTCCGTCGCTGCCGGAGGCGGTAACGCCCGCGCTTGTCTGGCGACGGCGCTGCATGAACCTCGCCCCGGACCGAATCTGTGCCTTTTCCGACGATATTTACGCGGCTCTCGGCGCCAGTGTAATGCTCTCGGCCGTCTCGGCGGAACCGCGTTTGCCCGAGAGTAGTGATGTTCTTTGCACTCAGGACGAGAGCATGCAGTTTCAAGGGGCGGGTCTTTCCGTGGTGTCGAACGGATCCTACCGAGCTGTCGTGTCATGGAAGCGGGGAGGGGCCTTGCATGTGGCGTGGAGAAACGGGGCTCCCGCCATCGAGGATGCCGGCGTCGTTGTCGTCCATGCTCACGGCACACGTGCCGTCAGCGGTCCCGGTTCACGGCACCGCTCGCAAGTGACCGGGTCGTCCGTGGTTTGCAGCAGCATTCTCGGGCGTGCTTCACGGGTGAATTCAGGACCCTTGGACGGGCTCAGGCGATGGAGTCGGTCGATGTTGCAGACCTGGTGGCGTGGCCGGACCCGCACACCCGGGGTGAGGGATAGAGCACGGGGCCTGGATTACCGCACGTTGGCGCACGATCGGTGCACACGCCGGATCACCTTCGGGGAAGATACCGTGCATATCCATGACCGCGTGCGATGTCGCCTACCGTGCGAGTCTGTGGTGGTTCAGTCTCCGGCCATCGAGCCGCGCGGACTCTTCGTCAACGCTACACCAACCGACCGGATCGGGCGCCCGCCGATCTTCATCGACGGCGGTCGGCGCGTGGACATCACACGAATCTACCGCAGCGGCGAACTGGTCGAGATGCACTTGGGCTGATCTTTGCCGGTTATCTGCCGTGGTGAGGATCGCAGCCATCGCGTTTACTCATCGCGATGCCCTCCTGATCGCTCCTGTTTGCGCAGGCTTCGATGGGCCTTGTCCCGGAGCCGCCTTTCGCGGGCGGCCCGCGGCATACGCGTGCGTTTGCGGGGTTTGGATTGCGCCAGGGCACCGGCTAGCAACTCGTAGAACCGTTCCGTCGCGGCGCGGCGGTTGGCTAGTTGTGTCCGGTGTCGCATGGATACGACACGTAGGTGGCCGTCCTTTGTCACTCTGCCGGCAAGCCGGGTGAGAAGCGTTCGCTTCTCATGTTCGCTCAGCTCACCGCTCCCGGCCAGGTCGAACCGTAGCGTGACCCTGGTACTGACTTTGTTGACGTTCTGCCCGCCGGGTCCACCGGAGCGTGTGAACGTGAACGACAGGTGCTCCTCTGGAATCCGACGGCGCAGGTTATCCAGGAGTCGGGTCGACGTCTTCGGTTCATCGTTCATGATTCATGTCGCCGTGCCGAACCTGCGTGGCAGGCGCACGCTGCGAAGTCCGACGCTGTGGCCCGTACCACTCACTTCGAGCGAGCCAGACGGAAGCCTATGTTGTTGCATCGATCCTCCATTGTCCAGCCGAGCCGCGTCGCGGTACGTGCCTCGCCGGCATCGCCACTCCATCGTCCGCCGCGGGCGGCACGGCGCGGCCCCATGATACCCTGCGTCTGGTACGGATTCGTCTGCGGCTGGTCGCTGTACGGCCCCACGATATCACTACACCACTCCCAGACGTTGCCGCCCATGTCGCAAAGCCCGAGGCTGTTGGGCCGGAACGAGCCGACCGGCTTCGTCTTCCCGCAGTATTCGCCTCGTTCAACGTATGCGTACTCCCCGCCGGTGGTGTCGATGTTCATCTCGGTCGATCGGGCGATGTTCTTTCCATTGCCGAACCGGATCTTCCGGCCTCGCTCGCGTGCCGCGTACTCCCACTCGGCCTCGGTCGGAAGTCGATAGCCCTTGACGGTCTTGACGTCGGTCGTCGGTTTGCCGTCAGCGTCGAGCATATTGCCTGTCTTGACGTGGTACGCCGCCGGCAGCCCGTCCTTGATGCTGAGCCAGTTGCAGTAGCTCACCGCATCCGTCCAGGACACACAAGTGACGGGGTGTGTGCCGGTTTGCTCGAAGTGCACATTCCTCCAGGAAGCGTCGGACGCCCACGACGCATTCGTTCGCGTCAGAACCCAACTCCCACGCGAGGCCAGATGGCTCTGTTGTCCGGGCGAATCGGACCGGGATTCCCCCTTCAATGCGGCTCCTCCCTCGGCGCTCGTGACGTATTCCGTGGCGCCAACGAAGGCTGCGAACTTGGTCACGGTCACCTCGTGCTTGTTCAGGTGGAATCCGTTTACCGTGATGTCGTGAATGGGCACGGCCCATCGCACATTTTCGTGAAACACGTCTCCCATTTCGAAGGCCCCACCTTCGATGTAGAGCATGTTCTTCATCCCGTCTTGCCGATCACCAGGCCCGGACAGGGACGGGCCGGCCAAGGCGAAGACGATCGTCAGAGCCATTTGTGTGATGTTCACCGTGCTTCTCCTTACGGGTTTGCCTCGGCAGCGACGGGGTAACGCCGACGATCGGCGTGCGTTAACCTTATCGCCAACCTGATACATTATATCGAGCGATGGACAGCTCTTTCAAACGTTTTCATTATTTTTGAAACTACTGGATACACGGTCGCCGGCTTGGCCAGGTGTACGAAGAGGGGGCGCGCTCGACGAGTTGTTTGGCTGAGCCGGATAACGAACCCGGCAAGATCCCGCTTGACAGATCCTAAGTATGTAATATGTTCATATTAGGATGTTACGATCAAAGAACATCAAACGCGCACCGTTCGCGGTGCTCGAGAGGGTGGCCAAAGCTCTCAAGGTGCTCTCCCATCCGCACCGGCTGCAGATCGCCGAGCGGCTCATGGAGCGGGATCTGACGGTCGGAGAGTTGGGCGACGCCCTGGGCATTCCCCAGGCAGCATGCAGCCGGCACCTGAGTCTGATGAGGGCACACGGTCTCCTCGAGGCTCGGCGAAGAGGGCGGACGGTGCACCACAAAGTGGTCGCGCCGGCGGCAATCAACATTATCCACTGCATTCACAAGCACGAGGCAGGGGAATGATCGGCCGGCCGAAACGCGGCGAGAGGATTGTGTGCAACCAATGAGTCGTATTTTTGGGCACTTTGAATCAGATTATCCGGAGAAAGGCTGGGATCATGAGAGATGATGTGGGGGAGTATTACGAGCAGTGGGAAGAGGCGCGTGGCAAAATGAAGGA
>JAUXGE010000026.1 GCA_030622435.1 Planctomycetota bacterium | reverse complement strand
GATTACGTGAACGGCCGGCATGTCGTCGCTGGAGACTCGATGACGGAGCCGTAAAAGCACAGTGCCGTCTGAGACGGGCGAGCCATGACCTACACCCGCCCGTAAGCTGCATGGCCGGTTCTCGATCCTCTCCTTGACGCTATCTCCGCTGAGGCGCGTAACGTGCGGAAAATCGCGTGCGCATCAGGCAATCCGCCGGACCTCTTGCCTCCCTGGCATTGCCTATTACGCCGCGAAACCGGGCGCCTCGATGCCGGCTCGACAGAAAGCAGGCGATGCAGCGATGGTTGAAGGAGGCCGATAAAATGACACCGACCATCGCGGTCAGCGTGCTTGGACGCGCGCAGGGAGCGTTCTTGCAGGACGTTCCGTCCTGACGGCCGGTGGTCCGATTGGCAAGGATCCGGTTTCGCATAGCGGAGTTGGGTCCCTGGAGATAACGCATGCTCGATGTGATCTGTGTCTGCGGCGCCAGGCCGAATTTCATGAAGATCGCGCCGGTTGTCGATGCGCTGGCCCGTGTCCCCTCTGTCCGCACACGACTTGTCCACACCGGGCAGCACTACGACGAACGCATGAGCCGCCTCTTCTTCGGCGATCTCAATATCCCTGAGCCCGACGTCAACCTGGAAGTCGGTAGTGGCTCGCACGCCGTCCAGACGGCAGATGTGATGATCCGGTTCGAACCGGTCTGCCTTGGGCAGCGTCCCGACTGGGTAGTGGTCGTCGGCGATGTGAATAGCACGCTCGCCTGCGCCCTTGTCGCGACGAAGCTCGGGATCAAGGTGGCCCACGTAGAGGCGGGCCTTCGCAGCTTCGACCGGACCATGCCCGAAGAGATTAACCGTATCATGACGGACGCGATCAGCGATTTGCTCTTTGTCAGCGAACCGAGCGGTGTGGAGAACCTGCGAACTGAGGGCGTCCCCGACGAGAAGGTTCATCTGGTCGGCAACGTCATGATCGACACGCTGTTGCGTTGCCGGGCTCGAGCGGACGAATCCAAGGTCCTGGAGAACCTGGGAGTACAGTCGAAGGGCTATGCGGCCGTAACGCTCCATCGCCCGAGCAACGTCGATCGCCCGGAAGCGTTTGCGTCCATCCTGGACGCATTGGAGGTCATCAGCCGGGACATTCCGGTGATCTTCCCGATTCATCCGCGATCCAAAAAAAATATCGAGGCGATGTCACTCAGCGGTCGAGTCGAGAGCATCCCGCGTCTTCATCTGATCGACCCGCTCGGCTATCTGGATTTCATGAAGCTCATGGCCGATGCGGCCGTCGTTCTCACGGATTCGGGAGGCATTCAGGAGGAGACGACAATCCTCGAGGTGCCTTGTCTGACGCTTCGGGAGAACACGGAACGACCGATCACGATCACCCACGGCACGAATCGACTCACCGGCAACGCGACGGATGCCATCCTCAGCGCGTATCGTGATGTGCGCGACAACGCGCTTCCGGCTTCGTCACCGCCGGACCTCTGGGACGGACGGGCGGCGGAGCGAATCGTCGATTGCCTGACGGGTGGGGGGCTTTCCGGTGCCCGTCCGGCCGGAGGAGGGGGGGCACAGATTGCGTCCACCGGTTCTTCCGAGTCACCGGATCGCAGGTAGACTGTAGCCCTGAACGACCGGCAGGCTGCCGCTGCGAGCGCATCTCGGAAGCGTCGCAGGTCGTTAGTGTATGAAAAAGAGTTTGGAGTTGGTTCATGAATATGTCCGTGGTGGGAACCGGGTACGTCGGTCTTGTAGCCGGGGCCTGTTTCGCCGAGAGCGGCAACAACGTGATTTGCGTGGACAACGATGCGCGGAAGATCGAGGCTCTCAAACAAGGCGAAATTCCGATCTACGAGCCGGGGCTCGCCGAGATTGTCAATAGGAACGTAAAGGCGGGGCGATTGGAGTTCACCACCGATCTGGCGGACGCCGTCACCCGATCCAGGATCATCTTCCTGGCCGTGGGGACACCGCCGGCCGCTGACGGATCCGCCGACCTTTCCTCGATCCTGAACGTCGCGGAGACGATCGGGCGCGTCATGGACGGGTATCGGATCGTCGTGATGAAGAGCACGGTACCGGTCGGAACGCACCGCAAGGTAACCGACGCAATCACCACCCATACGGAACACCCCGTCGATTACGTCAGCAACCCGGAGTTCCTGAAGGAGGGTGCGGCGATCGATGATTTCACGAAACCGGATCGTGTCGTAATCGGCGCGAACAACCCGGCCGTCGTCGAGATCATGAAAGAGCTCTACGGGCCGTTCATGCGGAAAAGCGAGCGGATTCTCGTCATGGATCCCGCCAGCGCGGAGATGTCGAAGTACGCGGCCAACGCCATGCTCGCCACGCGCATCTCGTTCATGAACGAGATAGCGACGCTTTGCGAGCGATTCGGGGCGGATGTGGAGAGCGTGCGTCGCGGCGTCGGGTCGGACTCGCGCATCGGAAACGCGTTTCTGTTCCCCGGCGTCGGTTACGGCGGTTCATGTTTTCCAAAGGATGTCAGTGCCCTGATGTCCATGGGGGAGGACGTAGACCACCCGATGAGCATTGTCGTTGCGGTGGACGAGGTCAATCAGCGGCAGCGACGTGTGTTTGCTCAGCGCGTGATCGACCACTTCGGCGACAAATGCAATGAGACGACGCTGGCGGTATGGGGTCTGGCGTTCAAGTCCCGCACAGATGACGTGCGCGAGTCACCCGCGATTGCCGCCATCGGGATGTTCCTCGAACGGGGCATGGCCGTCCGCGCTCACGACCCGGAAGCCATGGAGACTGCGAAGGTCGAACTGGACGATACGGTTGTCTTCTGCAATGACGGTTACGAGGCGTTGGAGGGAGCGGACGCGCTGGTCATCTTCACGGACTGGCCCAAGTTCCTCACGCCGGACTTCGAGATTATTGCAGAGCGGCTGCCCGCCAAGCTGATCTTCGACGGAAGGAACATGTACGATCCGAAGCTGCTGGCGAGGCGCGGATTCCGGTACTTCTGCATCGGACGACCTTCCCACCAGCCGGCTTAGCACGATGCCCGTGGGAAGCCGCGCGGCGGTCCTGATCGCCGGCGAACGGCTCAGGGAGTGACCATTGTCCAAGATCGTCGTGACCGGCGGAGCGGGATTCATCGGATCGCACCTGTGCGAGGCGCTGCTGCAGCGCGATCACGACGTCACCGCGCTGGACAGCTTCGACGATTTCTATGACCCGCGTATCAAGCGTCGCAACCTCGAGACGGCCGCCGCAAACCGGCTATTCACCCTTGTCGAGGGTGACATCCGCGACGAGGGCGCGGTGGATCGAGCGATCGGCGATGACGTGGATGTCGTCGTGCACCTCGCCGCCCGTGCGGGGGTCAGACCCTCGATCGAGCAACCCCTGCTGTATACCGACGTGAACGTCCTCGGGACCGCCGTGCTGCTCGAAGCATGTCGGCGCCACGGCGTCGGCACGTTCATCTTCGGAAGCAGCTCCAGCATCTACGGCAACAACGAGAAAGTCCCGTTCGCCGAATCGGACCCGGCCGACAACCCTATCTCGCCGTACGCGGCCACGAAGAAGTCCGGCGAGCTGCTCTGTCACAGCTACCACGATTTGTACGGCATGGCGATCACCTGCCTGCGGTTCTTCACGGTCTACGGTCCGCGCCAGCGTCCGGACCTCGCCATTCACAAGTTCGCCCGACTCATCTCGGCCGGCGAGGCCATTCCCGTCTTCGGCGATGGAAGCATGATGCGCGACTTCACCTACATCGACGACATCATCGACGGCATCCTCCGCTCAGCCGACCGCGCCGGCGGGTACCACATCTACAACCTCGGCGAGTCTGAGCCGATCTCACTCAGCGAACTGATTGCCCGGTTGGAAGAGACGCTGGGGCGTACGGCGATCATCGACCGCCAACCGTTGCAGCCTGGAGACGTCGATCGCACCTTCGCCGATGTGTCCCTCGCCCGGCAGGAGCTTGGCTATCAACCGTCGACCGACCTGCGAACCGGCCTCGCCCGGTTTGTGGAGTGGTTCCACAACGACATGAACCGCCGATGACCAACTTGTATCGGCCGACCACGTGTTGGCCGAAGATGCCGTGCGATGCTGCGGCCGCCCACCGTGTCGGCCGGTGGTGCCACGGCTGTGGCAGCAGTGAGACTGCCGAAAGCGCCGGCGCGATCAGGACCCCGAGTGATAACGAGCGGTCAATGCACAGGTGGCTGCAACGCCCCCGATGGCCCTGACCGCTCCATGACTGTCGCGGTACTGATCAGTCGTAGTGGGGGGGGCTGACCATAGCACGCCCGCGTGCCAATCAAGGTGTTGCGATCGCTCCCTCACGGTCGCGGTTCGGTGCGTACGTCCGTGGCTCGATCCGTCGTGCGTGCCATGCCCAAGCGAAGCGCGGGCATGTTCCTCCACGCAACGGACGGCTCAACGAACATGGCCGCGCTTGCCTCTGGCAGGTCTTGGCCATCGCACCCGCTTTGGCAGGTTTTGTCCGTGCCACCCTCGTCGGATTCGCCAGCCAATGTGGGATACACCCCTTTCGCTCCGATCCCACGGCCGTGGGATTGAAAACAGCGTGCATTGCCTCTAAGCTGTGCGGCCTTGAATGAGGTGGAGTATCGAGAGCGCACTGGTTGGGTACGCGTTGAGCGTTTTAGCCCCAGCCGGGGCGCGTGACTTGGCATAGACGACGGACGTAGTCTGTCGGCCCTCCGGGGCTTGGCAATCGCGGTGGGTGCCGCGAACCCCGGGCTCACGCCCGGGGCTACTATCTGTCGTCCCTACGGGACTTGCCGTTGTGACGCTAAATACGTACTCGGTTGGAAACCGGTGCCACACTCGGGAACCGGTGCCACACCCGGAAACCGACGCCGCGCGCGGATGGAGACACCGGCTGGAACCGGGTGCTCCAGGGAGTCGTGGATCTGGTGGATATTGAACAGCTAGACAAGGCGATCGCCGAGATCGAGGCGGATCTTACGACGCGACTGACGGACGCATCCGGGGTCGACGCCGTGCGTACGCTCGAAACCGGCGTCTTGGGCAAGAAAGGCACGCTCGGGTCGCTGATTTCCTCGATCAAGGACTATCCACCCGAGCAGCGAAACCAGGTCGGCCGGACGATCAACGAGGCCAAAGTCCGCGTCAAGAACCTGTTCCAGCGGCGTATCAAGGAACTGGAATCCGCCGCCACCTCCGCCGAAGCCGCCTCGGCCGCCGCCTTCGACCCGACCCTTCCGGGGACGCGGGGTCCGATGGGCAGCGTACACCCGGTGACGGCCGTCCAATGGGAGATCGAGCGTGCGTTCGAGCGACTCGGCTTCACGGTCGAGGCCGGCCCGGAGATGGAGGAGGAGTACAACAACTTCGACGCTTTGAACATCCCTGCGACCCACCCCGCTCGCGACATGCAGGACACGTTCTGGCTGAAGAACGGTAAGGTGCTGCGGACGCACACGTCACCGGTGCAGTATCGCACGATGCGGAAGTTCGGTGCGCCGCTGCGGGCTATTGTCCCCGGTCGTTGCTTCCGGTACGAGACGATAGACGCCTCGCACGAGAACACGTTCCACCAGGTGGAAGGGTTGTTGATCGACCGTGACATCTCGATCCCGAATCTGATCGCCATGGCCCGGATGCTGCTGGAAGAGGTGATGAAGCGCGAGATCGAGCTTCGGGTCCGCCCGGGCTTCTTCCCCTTTGTCGAGCCGGGCATTGAGATCGACATGAACTGTCAGATCTGCGGCGGTGCCGGCTGCGCGACCTGTGGCCAGTCCGGATGGATCGAGATTCTCCCCGCCGGGATGGTTCATCCGAACGTGTTACGAGCCGGGGGGATCGACCCCAACGAGTTCACGGGTTTCGCATTCGGCTTGGGGTTGACCAGGTTGGCAATGATGAAATACGGCATTCGGGATATTCGCGTACTGAACTCGGGCGATCTGCGTGCCCTGGTATCCCCGGCACGCCTGGGCGGGCCGATCATCGCCCCACGCAAGAAGTGTTGCTCGCAAACAAGCTAGCAGGAAGGTTAACCGGGCACATGCTGATCTCCCTCAATTGGATTCGTGACTACGTCGACCTGCCGGACGACCTCGATCCGAGCGATCTGGCCGAACGTTTCACGCGGACCACGGCCGAGGTCGAGGAGGTACATCCGATCCGTGTTGCGGCCCGCGGCCTGATAGTCGCCCGGGTTGTCAGCCTGGCTGATCTGCCGGACGCGCGCGGCTTGCGGCTTGTATCTCTCGATGTAGGGGGAGGGAAGACTGTCGAGGCGGTCACGGCCGCTCCCGCCCTGCACGAGGGTTGCAGCGTTGTCTACGCACCGCCCGGCTCGTCAGTGGCTGCGTATGGTGAGATCGGCACCGCGACGGTCGCCGGCCGGACCAGCACCGGCATGATTCTCCCGGGTGATGCCATGGGTATCGCCATGGCCGCGAGTGAGGCAATCTTCGTAAGTGATGCGATGGAACCCGGCGAGCAGCTCTGCCCGGAGGACTTTGAAGATTGGGTTATCGAGGTAGACAACAAGTCGATGACACATCGACCCGATCTTTGGGGCCATTACGGCATAGCCCGCGAGATTGCGGCCATCGTCGGCCGACCGCTCAAGCCCTATCCAGTGGCGAATCTGGAGGAGCTGGTCTCGGATGGCCTTGGTCAGGTGGAAATCGCAATCGCCGACGCCAATGCATGCCCCAGGTACAGCGCTTTGCTCTTCGAGGGCGTGCCGACGGAGCCGGCCCCGCTGTGGATGCAGTTGCGGCTGGGCCACGTCGGCATGAGGCCGATCACCGGCCTGGTCGACCTGACTAATTACATCATGGCCGACCTCGGTCAACCGATGCACGCCTTCGATGCGGAGAAGGTCAGCCGGATCGAGGTTGACTGGGCCCAGGACGGCGAGCGATTCACGACTCTCGACGGTGCTGAGCGTGTGCTCACGAGAGAGGAGTTGATGATCAAGTCCGCGGGGCATTCGGTCGCGCTGGCCGGTGTGATGGGCGGACTCGAGACCGAGGTCTCCGAGGGTACCACAACACTCCTCCTCGAATCGGCCAACTTCAGTCCTGTTACGATTCGAAAAGCAGCCATCCGGCTCGGGCTCAGAACTGACGCCAGCGCCCGGTTCGAGAAATCGCTCGATCCCGCGCATACGGTTCTCGCCATCGAGCGGTTCGTCGAACTGGCCAGACCCATGTATCCGGACATGCGCATCACCAGCCGGCTTTCCGACGGCTTCCCGAAACCACTCGAGCCTATCACGGTCAAGCTCGACCCGAAGCATATAGCGCGCACGATCGGGCGGGACGTTCCAACAGAAGAAATGGAGCGCTTACTTCACCCGCTCGGGTTCGAGGTTGTCGAGGCTGGTGAGGGCGTGGACGTCTCCGTTCCGTCGTTTCGGGCCACGGGGGATGTATCGATCGAGGATGACGTGATTGAAGAGATTGCCCGTTACATAGGGTATAACGTCATCCCGCCGACGATGCCGCGCGTGTCGATCCGTCGTTTCGAGCCAAACGCGCTCCACGAGCTCGAGCAGCGGACCCTCGAGTATTTCACGACCGCCCATCCGTTCCATGAGATCCAGGGCTACCTCTGGTATGATGCCAACTGGTTGTCGCAGATGGGTATCGATCCCGGGCCATGTGTCGAGTTGGCCAACCCGGCGGCCGAGGGGCTACACCTCATGCGACGTTCGTTGGTGCCCGGCCTTCTCGCATCAGTCGCCAAAAACCGGTTTCACTTCCCCGTCCTGGACATAATCGAGCTGGGCAGCGTTTTCGAGCGGGGTGATCCGGAGGATTGGGAATTCAGGCACGTAGGTTTGATAAGCGCCCGGCGAGGGAAGCGTGTCGAGCAGGAACTCTATGCCGACTTGAAGGGAGCTATCGAAGGCTGGGCGTGGGAGCGGTTTTCGCGCACGGTCGCGTTTGTCCCGGCGCCGCCCACGCCGGATCGGCCATGGGAGCATCCGCAGCGAACCGCCGAGATTACGATCGACGGTCAGGCGGTCGGGCGCATGAGTGTCATTGATCTGTCACTTAGACGAGTGATCGACGAGCACTTGACGTCTTGGGGCATTGCCTGGGCCGAGCTGCACTCGAGCGGTCTCGAACGGCTCGATCGGCCCGCCGAACCTATCGACGGGATTTGGGAATATCCCCGAATCGAGATGGATTTCTCGGTTATCGTCCCGAGCGCCATGCGTTATCAGCAGGTAGCCGAGAGCCTGACGGCCTTCGACCACCCACTCCTGAAGAGGGTGCGGTACGTCGGCTGTTACGAGGGCGACGCCATCGAGCGGGATCGTCGAAGTTTGACGTTTCGGACCACCGTCGGCGACGACGCGCGCACTCTCGTCGACGAGGATGCCAACGCCTTCCGCCGCGCGTTCGAGGAATACCTGCAGACGTGCGGCTACGAGATGCGCCGCTGATGAGCCACCGGCGACTGCGTGCCTCTTATGTGGGAATCGATCTTGAGATTCTTCTTGTCGAATGCGGCGCCGTTCCAAGTGGGCGGCGCCGTCGTGCCCGCTGCGTCGCGCATGAGACATGATTCTGCGGCAATACGGGGCTCGTGACAGGCCAAAGCGTACACCCTTGAACGCGGAGCATCACCATGATGGTCACCGCCGACTCTGGATACCGTCGTTGCCACCTCTTCACGGCCTTAATCAGTCTCTCGTTCGTCGCCGGCTGCTCGCAGTACATCGACCCGAATGTCCCGGAACTCATCCGGCCATACGCCGAGCCGGAGTTCGGGCGTGAGTACCTGCTCTACCGCCCGTCCAGTTACGACAAGCAGGACGCCTGGCCGTTGATAGTCGTCTGTGCCGGTGCTTTCCCCGATTCTCCGAATCAGCGGATCCGTGCCTGGACGCAACATGCGGAGAAGTCCGGTTTTCTCGTCGCGGCGCCGACACTCGAGGGCAATCGGGCGTCGTGGCTGAGCGGTGCGGCAAAGCAGATTCCTCAGCAGCGCGAGGACGAGAAACGGATTCTCTCGACAATCCGGCACATCCGCGCGGGGCACAATGTGTCAAATGACCGGATTTTCATTCACGGCTGGTCCGGGGGGGCGCCCGTGGCACTTAGGACGGGGCTGCGACATCCGGATGTCTTTCGCGCCGTCGCCCTGTCCCAGCCTAGATTCGACGAGGCGTGCCTGGCCGACACGGAAGCGTTGGTTGACCGTAACCAACCTGTCTTCGTCCATTACGACGTTAGTGATGTGATCACCGGCAAGCAAGGCCGCGGCTGCGTCGAGTGGCTCCGGTCACGCGTGGTAAACCTGGTCGATTCGCCCTTTGGAACCGTCCGGCCGGACGAGATGCAGCCCGCCGTCGAGTTCTTCGAGCACGTGGTCCGCAAGGTGCCGTGGATTCGCATTCGCGCCATTCCGGGTGAGAGTGACAATCCACTCGAAGTGCGGTTCAAGCTTCGGTGCTCGTTTGGTCCGACACGTTACCGCTGGGATTTCGGTGACGGGGAGTTCTCGTCCGAGGCCGAGCCCGTTCACTCCTACGCCGAACCTGGCAACTATGTCGTCTCTGTCTCCATCGACGGTTCAGGTGGTCGCGAACACACGAGATCCGTTCTCTTGAGCGTGCCGGAAGGGGTGTTGACGAACGTTGCAGGACTGAGCGACGCGGAGCAATCCAACTCCGAGAGACCATGACGCCGGCGGAATCGCAAGGTTGATATCCACAAGGAGGCAGCTCTGAACCGAGCCGCGACCGTGAGGGAGCGGTTGGCCGAACCTCGATGCGTGATGCCATGACTGTGGCACTTTGACAAGTGCCGGGTGCCATGCCCAAGTGCCGGGGAGTGTGACACTACTGTGTCAGCAGTGAGGTTGACGGAATCGCCGGGTCTTGATCATGGCACCCACGGCGGCGAGTCTTGGGCATGAGGTGCGAACGTACGCGTGCCCGGTGAATCTGCGGCTCGGAACACGACTTCGGGGAATGCTCTACTGACCGCTCAGTCGTTCGATCGCCCGGCGGGCGTCTTCGTCCGATGGATCAAGGTTGACGGCTTGCCCGTAGAAGTCTATGGCCTCATCCAGTTGACCGAGTTGCTCCAGGGCGACGGCCAGATTGAACGCGACGCCCATCAGGTCCGGATCGGACGCCAGGGCAGCACGGTAGTGTGCAACGGCACCGGCGTAGTCACCCGCCAGGGCCAAGGCCTGCGCCAGATTGTTATTCGCCTCGGCCGACTGCGGATGACCCTCTACCGCGCGATGGAAGCAGTCAGTCGCCCCGTTCAGATCACCATCACGCGCCAGTGCAACTCCGACGTTCATCCAGGCCATCGCATTGAGCCGCTTCTCATCGTGCATGGGCCAGTTCACGACGACCGCTACCGCGGCCGCGATCAAGCCGCACGTCACGACGGATCGGTGCCGACCTGCCCGAAGATGCTCCCAGAGTGACACGCAGCCGGCGGCCGCAAAAGGGATCATCAGTGGCACCAGCGGAAATCGGTAGCGGGCCATGACGTAGAACATCGCAACGGCCAGCGCCATCGACACTATCAGCGCATAGTACACCCAAAGCCGGCGGCGCTGATCCCACGTCGAAATCACACCGACGACAGCCAGTGGACACAAAACCCCGAAGTGCCAGATGAAACTCGATACGCCAAGGACGATCGAGTCCTTCCGGTGGACGTAGAGGCTCTCCACATCCGACACTTCGTACCGGTTCCAGACCAGCAGCAGCTTTCGCCCCATCAATCCGAGCCACCAAACGGGGTCGGCCTCGATGTCATCAATCGCCCGGTTCATCCAATAGCGGGAGACCTCACGCGGGCTCAGCTCTCGACCTGACTCACGCCGGGCCAGTTCCGTGGCGTCCTTACGCTCGAACGCCGGCGATTCATGCCCTCGAACAAGCGGCTGGTATCGTCCGTCTGCGCCGCGATGGTTGCCGATGTAGAAGTTCGGACCGGCCTGGAACGTCGACAGCGACCACTCGCCGCCGACCACCCGGTTCCGCATGCCCACCGGCCCCAGAACAAGTGCCACACCTATGGCATAGGTTCCGAGCATCCGCCATCGCACGGTTCCCTCTCCCGGCCACCACGCCCAGACCGCCAGGACCACCAGCCAGATCAGCGCATTCTCGCGCGTCAGCACGAGCAGGCCGCACAGCACACCCACGAGCATCGCTCGCCACGCGTGCCGCCTCCCCTCGAGCCGGCTCATCGCCGCTACGAGGGCGCAGATCAGAATGCACGCCAGCGATGCCTTCTGCACGATGCCATCGAAGAACACGGCCGGTGCGTACAAGGCCAGCATCGCGCCGGCGACTATCCCCGCACGCCTGCCGAACATCCGCCCGGTCCCGTAGGCGAGACATCCCACGGCCACGGCGCCCCAGACAGCCTGCATCAACCGGATCCCACCGACGCCAGGCCCGACCAGCTTCAACCATACACCCAGCACGTACGGATACAGGGGCGCCTGGTAGAACGATTCCTCACCGAGCCAATCGCCGGCGGCAATTCCCTGCGCCCAGTCGTAGTACCCGGAAGCATCGCCGATCAAATGCCGCACTGTTGGCACTTCTCGGGTCTCGATCTCGTACGCCAGCCGCACCGTCAGCGCGACCAGTATGATTACGATCAGCGTCCAGTCCACGCGCGGCATACGCCGCCCCTCCCCGTCGGTCGGGACATCGGCTCGCTCATCGCACCGGCTGTCTCGCGTTTCGCCCAATCCAGTCTCCACAACGCTTCCCATTCTTATGGGGCCTGTCTTTCGCGGGTCGGTTGTGTCCCACGTTACGCCACCTGGTCGCTGATGGTAACGTCAGCAATCGTTATGTTGAAGTGGGGCAGCGTTGGCAATGTGCAAGCAGGGTGTGGCCATGTTTTGTGGCATCGTGTCATTCTGTCGTCCAACTGAGGTTGTAGCGGCCTGCGTCCCCGCAGGTCGTTTTCCCGGGCAGGTGCTATTGCACACGACGGCCGGCGGGGACGCCGGCCGCTTCAGAACTGCATGAATTATTTGCATGTGCCGCAGAGAATGGCCACACCCGTGCAAGCATTTGAGGGCGTTGACGGCTGTTCGAGTCTCAATCCCTCCGTACCCTGCAACCGGGGTGATGAGCCGGCTGGGATGATGACCGGGTCTCTGAGCCTGGCCAAGGAGAGCCCTGCGCGATTCGAGCGGATCATGGATGCGACGGGTTGCCGCGGTTGACTGACAAGAAGGTCAATTGCTCATCCGGATCCCGGCGAAGTCCCTCAGATCCACGTCGGCGTCGGCGTCGATATCAAAAGCCTCGAGGCACTCTTGTGCCGTTGTGGGCGGCGTCGGGCTCGGTGCTTCGCCCGGATCGCTCATGCAGTCGGCAAAGCCGGCGTAGTCCGCGAGGTCGACATCCCCGTCCGCGTCGAAATCGCCTGGGACCAGGGGCCAACCCTTCCAGGCAGCTTGGTAGACCTCAGCGAGGGCGGTGCTCAGCGGTTCTTGAGCCCATGCGACGATCCTGATGTCGGGCTTGGCCGTCCAACTGTCGCTGTCGAGCGTGAAGGTCCTGACGACATCCTGGCAATCACCCGCAGCCACGGTAACGTCCGCAGTGCCGGCCATCTGCTTGAGCCCGTTACGATGATACGTGGGAAACGGCGGCCAGTGGTCCAGCACCTGCGCAACATAAACCCGCATGGTTTTCCCAATGCCTTCGGGTTCCACACAGGCCGTGGCGGCGATCTCATAGGTTGAGCCACTTATGTGCACGGCGCTCAGATCGAGGGTGACGTCGGTGGGGACGGCCAGTCGCGCCAGGTACATGGTACGGTACAAGTTGTAAACCTGGATTTCGGAATACGCACCCACGGCCGTGTCGACACCGTCGAAGGAGGCGGATGGCGTCCCCAAAAAGTTATAGAAATCGAAAAACCTATAGTATCCCCAAGTGGTTCTGGGATAGCCACTGACGTGAATCTGCACCAAGGCAAGACTATCCGGAAAGTCATCCACCAACCTTTCCAACGCCAAACCGGCGCGTTCGCAGGGTAAGCCCGTCAGCTGCGTAAACTCCTCACACAGGACGACCCGATCAGCCCCGAGGGCGCTTGCGGAGACACCGGCGGCAGCAACCACGAGCGCAGTCAAGGCGTACCCCAGACGCGGCTGGTTTCGTGCCAGGAGAGTATCCCTTTTCATCCTATTTCCTTTCGTTTCGTTCAGTATACTTGGATTAGCCTCGGAAGACAACAGCCCCTGGTCGGGATCAGAGGTCTCCGAGAGCAATCGCATTAAGTGTAGCTTAAGTTGGTTAACAATACACAAAGGGTGTTTTCCCCGTCGCACCAGCTTGGAATCGCGAAACCGGCCGTACGTTCTTGGGGCCGCAAACGCGGTTTTTACATTAGATGCGACTGCCCTGGTGGTCGCCTCAACTCGTTATGGTCGTGGAAGGAACCCCTTTCTTGACTTTCCACGCTTGTGTTGATTAGTATAAATGGGTTCGCGCGTACGGAATGTCCGGAATGGATTCACCGTCCCAAGGGGTTGATTGCACAGGGGACCATTCAAGAACAGAACGAGAAGGCGGTCATGGGCCAATCACGCCTAGGGACAAACGGGCCGTGGCGGATTACGCTGCTTGCGGCGATATTTGCTGCGTATGTCGTGTCGCCGATCTGCAGCTCGGTATCCGCTTATGCGACAGAACGGACCGTTCTCTGCGAAGAGTTCACCTATCAATCCTGCGAATCCTGTGCATATGCTGGTCCGGCGTTAAGCAGACTGCTGGATGCTTGCCCGGACTCCTTTGTGTTCGTGCAGTACGAAATGGCCACCGATGAGTACAGTCCTTGGGGAGCCGCTCGGCAGACCTTCTACCATGCCCACTACACTCCGACTGCCGTGTTCGACGGAATTGACTCGGTTGTGGGCGCCGTCTCTAATGAAATCCAGCAGTACAACATTTATCGGACTGATCACTTTGCACCACGTCAGGAAGTCGCTACCGACGTCACCATCAAGCTGGGTGTTGAATCCCTTGGTGGGCAAACATACCGCGTTGCCGCCGTCGTCGGCATCGAAGCGGACGGAACGGCGAAGACCATGCGCATCTTCATGGTGCAGGTCTTGGACTACTGGCCTCCCTCGACTGCTTATCATCGCAACGGATTCAAACAGGCCGCCCCTACGTCTGACATTGCGCTGGCGCCGGGTGAGTCGCAACTGATCGAAAGCGACTTGACTTTCGATGCTGACAGTTGGGCCGATCAAGAGAACATCAAGATCATCGTTTGGGCGCAGGAGGTAGCACAGAGCGCCCCGGCCGAAGTGTATCAGGCTGCCGTGCGGACATGGCCGTTAATCTCCAGCCCGGGTGACGCAGACGGCGACGGGACGCCGGACGAAGCCGACAATTGTCCGCAACACTACAATCCGCTCCAGGATGACACTGACAGCGACAGCGTTGGTGATCTATGCGATAACTGCCCGACCGATGGTAATGAGGATCAGGCAGATATCGACGACGACAATGTAGGCGATGTCTGTGACAACTGTCCTACGACTGGCAATCCGGGACAGGGGGATCGCGATGAGGACGGTATCGGCAACGCGTGCGACAACTGTCCCGACGACTACAACGAGAATCAGACTGACGCCGACGACGACAATGTAGGCGACGTCTGTGACAACTGTCCTACGACCTCCAATCCGGGGCAGGAGGATCGCGACGGGGACGGTATCGGCGACGACTGCGATCCTTTTCCGGACGGTGACAACGGGCACGAGACGGACACTGACGACGATGGTGTGGACGATGTCTATGACAACTGTCCTACGGCCGGCAATCCGGATCAAGAGGATGGCGATGAAGACGGTGTAGGCGATGCCTGCGACAACTGTCCGGACGATGACAACGAGGATCAGACAGATGCTGACGATGACGGTGTAGGTGACGTGTGTGACAACTGCCCTACGGCCTGCGATCCGGATCAGGAGGATGGCGACGGGGACAGTGTGGGCGATGTCTGTGACAACTGTCCTCTGACCGACAATCCGGATCAGGAGGATGGCGATGAGGACGGTATAGGCGATGCCTGCGACAACTGTCCGCATGATGACAACGAGAGTCAGACAGACGCTGACGACGACGGAGTGGGTGACGTATGTGACAGTTGCCCTACGACCTCGAATCCGGGGCAGGGGGATAGTGACGAGGACGGTATCGGCGACGCCTGCGACAATTGCGCCGGGATGGTGAATCCCGATCAGTCCGATGCGGACGAAGACGGCGTGGGCGATGTCTGTGACAACTGCGCGATGACCGGCAATCCGGATCAAGAGGATCGCGATGAGGATGGTCTCGGCGACGCCTGCGATAACTGTCCGGACGATGACAACGAGGATCAGGCGGACGCTGACGGCGACAATGTGGGTGACGTCTGTGACAATTGCCCTGCAGCCGGCAATCCGGGACAGGAGGATGGCGACGGCGACAGTGTGGGTGATGTGTGCGATAACTGTGCTGACATCTCCAACAGTGATCAAGCCGACGCGGATGGAAATGGAGTGGGCGACGCATGTGATCCGGGCTCCGATTACGTGGACGACGAAGACCCTACTCACGGATCGCCCACGGCCGGGAGACCCATGTGTGGTGTGTTGGGGACGGGTGGGCTCGCACTATGGCTGGGTTGCATGGCGTCTATCTTGAAGATACGTCAGCATGTGAGGTTCAAGAACAGAATGAGAAGGCGGACATGAACAAGCACTTCTTGGGGGCAAACCGTCCGTGGTGTACGACGTCCATTGCGGCGGGATTGGCCGCGTATCTCGTGCTGCCGATCTGTAGCCCAGTGCCCGCTTGTGCGGCGGAACGGACGGTGCTTTGCGAGGAGTTCACTGACCAGATCTGCGGAGCCTGTGCCTTTGCGGGTCCGGCGCTGAGCAGCTTGCTGGATATTTATTCGGACTCTTTCGCGTTCGTGCAGTACCAGATGTTCAGCAATGAGTCCACTCCTTGGGGAGACGCCCGGGCAATTTTCTACAGTGCCTACTACACGCCAACCGCCCTGTTCGACGGGACTAGTATGGTCGAGGGTGCGGTCTACGATGTGGATCAGCAGTACACTGTTTATCGGGCTAATCACTTCCTGCCTCTACGGGCAGTACCGACTGACGTGACCATCGATCTGAGCGCTGAATCTGTCGGCGGGCAGACTTTCCGCGTTTCCGTGCTTGTGGGCATCGAGACGGACGGGACCGCCAAGACCATGCGTATTGTCACGGTGCAGGTGTTGGATCACTGGCCGACCTCGGCGACTTACTATCGCAACACATTCAAGCAGGCCGCCCCCACGTCCGATATCACGCTCTCCCCGGGCGAATCACAAGTGATCGAGAACGAATTCACCTTCGATGCCGACAGTTGGTCTGATCAAGAGAACATCAAGATCATCGCTTGGGCGCAACAACCGTCGGAGAGTGCCCCGGCTGAGGTATATCAGGCGGCCACGCGGCTGTGGCCGTTGGTGTCCAGCCCGGGCGACGCAGACGGCGATGGAATTCCCGACCAGACCGACAACTGCCCGCAACGCTGCAATCCCCTTCAGGACGATGCCGACGGCGACGACGCTGGTGACCTGTGCGACAACTGCGCCGGGATGGCGAATCCCGATCAGTCCGACGCGGACGAAGACGGGGTGGGCGATACCTGTGACAACTGCCCGATTCTGCACCATGTCAGCCAGGTTGACACCGATGCCGACGGCGTGGGCGACGTGTGCGATTCGTGCCCTGAGGTTTATGCACCAAGCGGCGTCGACATGTTCGGCCGGTCATGTGGTACCATCGACCTCGACTGCGACGTAGACCTTAACGACTCGGCGATCTTCATGGCATGCCTCGGCGGCCCCGGCGCGAGTGCGCCAGCGGGGTGTGAGCCGGGTGACTTCATTCGTTCGGACCTCAACCACGACACCAACGTCGACCTTGCCGACCTCTCTGCGTTCCTCTCCAACTTCAGCGGTCCGCTGACGAGCCCACCCCTGTACGTGGGCTCCGGTGCGTGCATTGAGTGTCATGAAGAAGACCACACTGATTGGGCCGGAACGCTTCATGCGACGGCGTTCGACACGCTGGTGACCGACGGCGAGGAAAACAATCCGCTTTGCTTCCCGTGCCACGCTGTGGGATACGGCGAACCCAGCGGGTTCGTGGATTGTGAGGCAACGCCGCATCTAGCCGACGTGCAATGCGAGAATTGTCATGGGCCCGGCAGCAACCACTCCATTGATCCCGACAACGTGCGCATCGACGTCAGTCTGGACTCGTCTTTGTGCGGTCAGTGTCACCAGTCGTGCCACGGCCTGTGCGGCGAGTATTACCACCCCCATTACGAGCAATGGTCCACCTCGAAACATTCGATGGCGCTCTGGGACATCAAGTGGCTCCCGGAGTACGAGGAATCGTGCCTGCAATGTCACTCGACGGACTATCGGCTCGCCCCGGAAGACAACAAGCCCGCGGCGACGGACGTTTCGTACTGCCTGGAATGTGCCGCGTGCCACCGGCCACGGGGCAGCTCTAACGTCAGTCAGCTTCGCATGGCGCCTGAGTCACTGTGCGCCCAATGCCACACCATGGGTGACGCCTCCCCCGGCGCAGAACCCGACCAAGCGCAATTTGAATTCATGTACGGGGTCGGTGGGTTCGCGTTGGATGGGACGCCTCTCGATGGCCTGTACCCGTCAGTCTTCACGATCCTCTCCGGACAGTGCGCCTTCTGCCACGTGTACAGTCAAGCGTACGGCGGCCCGGATCAACCCTCCGACAGCGGGCATGACTTCGAGTGCGACACGCGAGCCTGCTTCCTCTGCCACACGGAGGAGGAGGCCGCGGCAAACATTGCAGTGGTATATGAGGAGATTGAAGCGCGCTTGGCGATCATCGCCCCTTATTTCGATCCGCAACATGCCTCGTATGTGGATCCAGCTACGCTCAGTCCGGAGGAGCTGGTGCAATACAACATCGCCAAGTTCAATTACGACTTTGTAAAGGCTGATCGGTCTTACGGAGCGCACAACGCCGGTTTTGCACGCAGATTGATGCAGGAAACGGAGGCCTTCTTCGGGATCACACCCTAGCCCTTAAACAAGCGTACTCTGAGCGTCTTTCTGCAAAAAAGTACTCGAAATGCCTGCCATATAGCGTATAACGTACTGTGTCAAACCAATGGCACGAATACGCAAGGAGGCATTTCGAGTGAGCAACAGTAAAGCACAGAAGAAGGTCGAACGCAAGCGGAAACTTATCAATCGCAAACGGCGGATTCAGTACCGACTTCGGGACATCAACTGGGCGGCTCAGGACGAGCCTATGTTCACAGCCAGCAACATCCACTACGAGTTGGCCGATCGGGTGCGGGGCTTGGCTTCTGGGGGGATCGGGGCGATGCACCTGGAAGCCCGGCGAACGGGGCTGATCGAGGCCATCGACAGGCGGCTGCACCTGCTGAAGATCCATAAGCCCTACCACGAGTCAGATCATGTTCTGAATATCGCCTACAACATCCTGTGCAGCGGCACCTGCCTGGAAGACATCGAACTGCGGCGGAACGATGAGGTGTACCTGGACGCCCTGGGAACCCAGCGGATTCCCGACCCCACGACAGCCGGTGACTTCTGCCGGCGGTTTAAGCGGTCCCACATCCAGATCC
This sequence comes from Planctomycetota bacterium, assembly GCA_030622435.1. Taxonomy (GTDB): domain Bacteria; phylum Planctomycetota; class Phycisphaerae; order UBA1845; family UBA1845. The sequence goes on along the minus strand of JAUXGE010000026.1, from coordinate 1,387 downwards.
TGATGAACGCGATCAATGATGTCCGCGTGGGAGTCTGGCAGGAACAACCGGAATCGTTCTTCGAGGAGGCGATCATCGACGCCGACGGGACGATCGCGCACACAACGGGTGAATGCAAGGAAGGGATGGACATCTGCCACAAGGGCGAGTGGGGTTATGGGCCATTGGTGGTGTCGCTGGCCAACACGGGTGAGCCGTTGTACCTGTCCAACCGAAGCGCCAGCCGGCCTTCGTACGAAGGGGCGGCCTGGTATCTCGACCGAGCGGGGGCGTTGTGTGAGCGAGCGGGGTTCAAACGGATCCTCTACCGCGGCGACACGGACTTCAGTCAGACGCAGTACTTGGACGGCTGGGATGCCAAAGGTCGGTGCTTCATCTTCGGGATCGATGCGATGTCGAACCTGGTGGAAACAGCCGAAAACCTGCCGGAAAAGCAATGGAAGCGGCTGAATCGTCCGGCCAAGTACGAGGTCAAAACGGTCCCGCGCGAATCTCCGGACAACGTGAAGGAACGAATCGTCCGGGAGCGTGGTTTCAAGAACATCCGCCTGAAATCGGAGGACGTGGCGGAGTTTCCCTATCGTCCCGTCGCTTGTAAGAAGACCTACCGTGTGGTCGTCGTTCGTAAGAATCTTTCCGTGGAGAAGGGCGAGCAGGTTTTGTTCGATGATATTCGCTACTTCTTCTACATCACGAACGATACGTCCATGCCGGCGAATGAGATTGTGTTTTCAGCCAATGATCGCTGCAATCAGGAGAACCTCATTGAGCAACTGAAGAATGGCGTGCGGGCCATGCAGATGCCGTTGGACAATCTGGTCAGCAACTGGGCCTATATGGTAATGGCATCACTGGCCTGGACGTTAAAGGCCTGGTTCGCTTTGAGCCTTCCTGAGACCGGTCGCTGGGCGGCCAAGTACAAATCAGAAAAGTCAGCCGTGCTGCGGATGGAGTTCAAGACGTTCCTGAATGCGTTCATGCGTGTGCCGTGTCAGATCATTCGAGGAGGCGGACGCATTGTGTATCGACTGTTGTCTTGGAATCCATGGCAGCACGTGTTCCTGCGTGGTGTGGACGCGTTGCATACAGTGTCAAAATGGCGACACCCGTTGCGGTGTTGACGGTGGATGATTGATGTCGGGGTATGGATGTCCCGATTCGTGTTGTGCCCAGCCCCAATGAAAGCGAGGCGGCAAATGATGGAGCGACAATCCGGCGTTCAAGAAGAACATGCTCCTTCTGGGCGCGCATTTCTGGTTGGATACGGACTCGGCAGCCCTCATGGAAGCGAAGGTGGACCAGCCGTGGATGACGGATTGGACCCTTACGCGGTTGTACGAGAGCTTCTCGAGCTTCGACTACGACTATGAACTCACGCATGCGAATG
>JAUXGE010000390.1 GCA_030622435.1 Planctomycetota bacterium | reverse complement strand
GTCTGGTGGTGGGCTCGGCGGAATCGCCTGAAGCGGGTCAGCAGGACGATGCTGGAGCATCTTCGTTGTCCTCATTGCGGCTATGACCTGCGCATGCTACCGGTGGACGGAGCCGACGGGGCTACGGTCTGTCCGGAATGTGGCTGCGCGTGGCGTCTTGCGAGCGACCGGTCAGCCTGATGGGCTCAAACAGGGGCAGATGGGCCGTTCTCGTTTGAATCGAGTGGCTCGACCAGGCACGATCCCGGCTCAAGGTTCGACAAGGCCGGAAAATGTTGGTTTGCCCGCGCGCTCAGCTGTCGGACCTTACCTGCCGCGTCTCGCTGGAAGCGGGAGGCGCTTGCGTCTTGTCCTGCGGTGCCACGACTTGGCGATTCTCGCCTCACCGGTCTCAAGTTGTTTGTGGAAGAGAAGCAGCGTGCCTACACCACATCCGAGAACGAGAGCCGCCACACCAAAGGCGAGCGCCCCGCCTCTCGACTCGCCTGGAATGCTGTACGACTCGATGATCAGCGCTCCAGCGATCGCAGTGATTGCAGACAGAGCGATCAGTCGTATGCCCGATCGTCTGAGTTTGAGGGTAGTCCGGTGCTCCTCATGCGGAAGAAAGCGGCGCGTCGCCACCCTGATTAGCGTTTTTGTCCGCGGTCCAGGACGTGGGAAAGTGAGTGTGCCCGAACCACCGAAATGCACGTGGAAAGGAGCAGAAGACCGTGACACGTTGCTCAGAGCACTCCATGCGTGCCGCACTTCCGTGCCGTTGTGCAGCTTGGCTGTCACACCCACCTCATCGTATCGTGCCAACATGACCCTGCTCCCGCCGACCAGCTGAAGGAAGAACACCCACACAGCCACCCCGGCCATGAGCGTCATCCCTGCGACCATCAGAACCGTGGCAATGACAAGGAGGGGAAGATGTTCCGGCAGCAACATCCCCTCTTTGAAGATTCTCCACGACGCCCGTGCAATCCAGATAACACCATAGAGCCACAGACCCGCCAGGAGGATCACCATCAACCAGCCCACTAAGAGGTGCGCGAGAAGATTATCGCATTTATCCGCCAGATCGAGACCACCACACTTGAAAGCACGCAGGAAATGGCGCTCCTGGGCCTTGACTGCGATACGGTGGGCGTGGTCGTTCGCGAGCTTCAGGTGCATAGGGTGTCCGTCCTCACGAACGGGATTTCCCTCATCGTCGTAGGCCACCCAGTACTTGAACGTCTGCGATGGTTGAACGCGTCCCACGACGCTCCAGGGGTAAAGCTTCGGCGTCAGAAGGAGTCCGTCCCGCTCAGCGTCGCGGACGATCAACCCGCGCAGCGATGGTTCGGCCTTCACGGACTTTGGAATGATCTTCCAGTTGAACATCGCAAGCCTCGCCAGACTACCGGCGGCTTCTCGGGGTCGGCGCTGAAGCGCGGATCCCGTGGAACCGAGCCGCACGTGCAGTTTAGGACACGGGCGCTACGCCGCCCATTATAAACGAGTATCTTATGTCGGAGCCCTGCGGCGGACGCGTTGAATGCCAGGATCTGTCCGTGAGCTCGGATTCCCGATCCGACCACTTCAGCGGTCTTTCCCGAAGGGCGGTTAGGCCCGCCGTTTTAGGGTGTGTCGGGGCGCGATCCCACATCTCTCTAAGGTCCTCCGTGCCCCTACTGGGGCAAAGGTGGCAAGAAGAATCGGCACACACGCCGTCGTGGTCACAACCCGCCCGTCTTGGATTGGAGGCCGATCCGTTGTATCATTCTTCGCCATGACGCTACCTGTTGTCGCAATCGTAGGCCGGCCCAACGTCGGCAAGAGCAGCCTGTTCAACGCCATCGCCGGGCGCCGCACCAGTATTGTCGATCCGACAGCCGGGGTGACACGTGACAGGGTCACCGCCATCTGCGACATCGACGAGGCGTATTTCGAGCTGATCGATACCGGCGGTCACGGCATCGTCGACCGAGACGACCTCGAAGAGCACGTCGAGCGCCAGATCCTGTGTGCCATCGGTCAGGCCCATCTGATCCTGTTCGTTGTCGATGCGCGCGAGGGCATGAGCCCGCTCGATCGGGCGACGGCCGACCTCCTGCGAAAGCACAATCAGGCCGAACGCGTCCGGCTGCTGGCCAACAAGGTCGACGAACCTCACATGGAGTCCGGGATCGGCGAATTCAACCGGCTGGGGTTAGGCGAACCACTGGCGGTCAGTGCCGTTACGGGGGTGGGGCGAACGGACCTGCACGAACTGATCCGGGAGGCGGTGGGCGGCGTCAGCGACGAAGTGCCGCCGAACCCGGTCATGAAGATCGCCATCGTCGGCAAGCGCAACGCCGGCAAGAGCAGCTTCATCAACTCCCTGGCCGGTGAAGAGCGCGTCATCGTGAGCGAGACCCCCGGGACGACCCGCGACAGCATCGACGTACGATTCGAGAAGGACGGCCGGACCATCGTCGCCATCGACACCGCGGGGGTACGCAAGAAGAGGAAGATCGCCGACGACGTCGAGTTCTACGCCTACACCCGCGTGACCCAATCGATCCATCGCGCAGACGTCGTCCTGTTTATGATCGACGCGACGCTGCCGGTAGGTCAGGTGGACAAGCGACTGGCGAACCTGATCTCTACCGAGTACAGGCCTTGCGTTCTGGTGATCAACAAGTGGGACCTGGCGAAGGGACGCGCGGACTCCGAGGATTACGGCGACTACCTGACCGCCATTCTACCTCAGGTTTCTTATGCCCCGGTGGCGTTCACGTCGGCCGTCACCGGTCGCAACACCTACCCCACGATCGACCTCGCCACCGAGCTGTTCAAGCAGGCGCAGATCCGTGTTGGCACGGGTCGGCTCAACCAGGCGCTACAGGATGCCCTGGCGGCCAGCTCACCCAAGACCAAACGTGGCCGAAAGTCACCGAAATTCTTCTATGCGACACAAGTTTCGACCCAGCCACCCACGATCGTCCTCTTCGTGAACGGCACCTCGCTGGTGACGAAGGATTACGAACGGTACCTGCTCAGACGGTTCCGCGAGTCGTTGCCGTTCGGGGAGATTCCGATACGATTGGTCTTTCGAGCGCGGCGCGTGCGATCGGAAACGTAGATCGCGACGCCGGGAGACTCTCTGCGCACGAACGGGAATCATCTGTTCTCACTGAGTGTGCTATGGCAGTCCGTTGAGAAATGCGGGCTCCGCCACAATGGTGTAGCGTCACCCCTTGTGGGTGACGATTGAGGCGGCTTTTCGCCGCCCACAAGGGGCGGCGCTACACTTTTTCAAAGGACTGATACGGTCTGGCCAGTGATCTAGCCAGGAGGATGCCATGAGTATTGAGTTGCATTGTCCGCAGTGTCAGAAGCTGATCCGGGCGCCGGATACGGCCGGTGGAAAACGCGGCAAATGCCCCTACTGCAGCAACAGCGTCTACGTGCCCATGCCACCCGAGGGCGATGACCTCATTGCCCTCGCCCCCGTCGATGAAGAAGATAAGCAGCGAGAGGCCGAGCTTCGACGTGAATTGACCGAGGTGACGGCAGCCGTTGACCATTTGACGGAGACCGTCCCCGAAACTGATGACGCCCCCCCACCACCGGACGATGCCCCGATCGCGGTCGGCGCCGACGAGGAGACGGACTTCGATGCGGAGGTAGAGGCTTACGTCCTGGCGATGGGTGAGTCAAGGCTCGACGCCGCTGAAGCGGCTACAGAGAGACTCAAGGATGCCGGGCCGAAAGCTCGCAAGCACGTCAGAGAAGTCATGCGCAGCAAAACCATTCCTTCGTTCGGCAGTATCCCTCCACCCCTGGTGAAGGGGTTCCTCAAGACACTGTACGATCGGCTGGGTTAGAGCCCGGAACGGCGTACATTGGAGAGGGGCAGCCCACCGGTATCGGGTCCACGTGGTTCGCTGCGCGGCTGGTAGCAAACGTACTTCGAGCAAGCGACGGATACCC
>JAUXGE010000030.1 GCA_030622435.1 Planctomycetota bacterium | reverse complement strand
GATCCTCGCCAGCCTCGCCGCCACCTGCCACCAGCGAGGGCAGGACCTCGTCGATTTCCTCCGCCCGTCGCTCCTACTGCCGGCCAGCGTCACGTCCATGGGACGCTAAACACGTACCTGCTCTACGAGCAGTGCTCTGGTCCAGCAATCACAGTCGCATGCCTGCCCTGCTGACACAGCAGTGGCACACAATCAAACTGTGTCGCGACCCGAATCAGAACCGCGACAATAATGGAGCGGTCAATTCAGCAACCCCAAATCCGAACCGCAACCGTGAGGGAGCGGTCAATCCCAAGTCCGCAATCCGCAATCCCAAATCCGAACCGCAACCGTGAGGGAGCGGACAACACGAACGTCCGGCGGGGACGCCGGACGCTACATCGATTCGAGACGCCGCCCACGAGGGGCGGCGTTACACTTCTTCACCAGGCTGCTCAGGCAGGCGAAGCGTCAGCCTTCACATTGAGTCCCGGACGTCGGTCGAATCAACGGCCCCGCGTCTACATATTGGCCTCGATCTCGGCAACGAGTAGGCGCGTCTTGACGGCCACGTCGGGCGTAACGGAAATCTTGTCGATACCGGCCTTCACCAGGAACTCGGTGAAATCGGGGAAGTCGGAGGGCGCCTGCCCGCAGAGCCCCACCGATTTGCCCATGTCCTTGCAGGTCTCAATGACGTTCGCAATGAGCGTTTTGACGGCCTCGTCCCGTTCGTCGTACAGGTGCGAGACCAGAGCCGAATCCCTATCCAGACCCAGTGTGGTCTGAGTCAGATCGTTGGACCCGATGGAGTAGCCGTCGAAGTACTGGAGGAACTCTCTCGCCAGGATAACGTTGGACGGGATCTCGCACATCATGTAGACGTTGGCCTTGATGCCTTCGTCGTCGATGATCCGGCGTACCTTCTCGGCCTCCAGAGGTCGGCGCACGAAGGGCACCATAACACTGATGTTGTCGAGCTTGAAACCGTCGATCACGTTCCGCACGGCGAGGCACTCGAGCTTGAAGGCCTCCCGGTAACGATCGTCGTAGTAGCGCGAGGCACCCCGCCACCCGATCATGGGGTTCTTCTCCACGGGTTCGAAGTCCTTCCCGCCCTTCAGGTTGGCGTACTCGTTGGACTTGAAGTCGGAGAACCGGAAGATGACCTGCTTGGGATAGAAGGCGCCCGCGATGCGACTGATCCCGGCCGACAGCTTCTCCACAAAGAAGTCCTCTTTGCCAATCTTCAACAGGTAAAGAGGATGCTGCCCGATGTGCGACGCGATGATGAACTCGAGCCGCGCCAGGCCGACTCCGTCCTGCGGCAACCGCGCAGCGGCCAGAGCCTTCTCCGGAGACCCGATGTTGAGCATGATCTTGGTCCGGGTCTCGGGAATGTTGTCCAGGTTCACCTCCTCGACATCGAAGTGGCGGAGGCCGCGGAAAACCGTCCCGTGTTCCCCATCCACGCAGCTTACAGTTACTTCGTCGCCGGTGGTGATCGCCTTGGTGCCGATTTCCGTACCCACCACGCAAGGAATGTCCATCTCACGCGCGACAATGGCGGCATGACAGGTTCGGCCACCCTGGTCCGTGACAATGGCCGACACCTTCCGCATGATCGGCTCCCAGTCCGGGGTCGTCATCTCAGTGACCAGGACCTGTCCCTCCTGCACGGAATCGATCTGGCTCACGCTCTTCACGACGGCCGCGACACCCTGTCCGATCTTCATGCCCACCGGGCGCCCCCGCGTCAGCAGTTCGAAATCCTCCCTCTCGTCCAGGAAATAGTAGCGTTTTAAGGAGACTTTCCGGGAGTGGACGGTCTCCGGCCGTGCTTGAAGGATGAAGATCTCCTCCGTCTCACCGTCCTTGGCCCACTCGATGTCCATATAGATCCGGCGGTCGTATTGCTCGTTGTAGTGGCGTTCGATGGCCAAGGCCTGGCCGGCCAGATCTGAGAACTCAGCGTCATCCAGGAGCCCCTTCGGGTTCTGGATCACCTGCAGCGAGTGGCGCAGGACGTACACTTCGTCCGGCTTGACCTCGCCCTGAACGATCGCTTCCCCAAGGCCCCTGTGCGGTGTGATCAGTATCAGGTTCTCGTTGCCTGTCTCGGTGTCGACGGTGAACATCACGCCGCTGACACCGTGCCAGTCCGCCCGCACCATCTCCTGCACCCCTACGGAGATGAGGACTTCCTCCTCCACGATCCCCATCTCGTGGCGATAGGACATCGCGCGGGCAGTGTAGAGAGACGAGAAGCACTTCTTGATCTTGTTGAGAAGATCCTCGTAGCTCGATACGTTCAGGAACGTGTCCTGCTGCCCGGCAAAGCTGGCTTCGGGGAGGTCCTCGGCCGTGGCCGATGAGCGAACCGCCACATTGCGCAAGGAGTCCAGACAACCGAAGGCCGTGGCAATGTCGGTCCGGAGTTCCTCATCGAACTCCTGACTCTCGATCAGTGCCCTCATCTTCCGGGACGTCTGTTCCAAAAGCCCTACGTCGCGGTACCCGTCGCGCCGGACGATATCGATGTGTGCGCGGATCTGTTCCGTCAGGGGTTTCGTGAACGCCTTGAATCCCTCCGTCGTGATGGCAAACCCATTCGGTACCTTGATGCCATCGAGCTTGATGAGCTCGCCCAGCGAGGCGTTCTTGCCGCCGACAAGCCCGATGTCGCTCAGATCGACATCCTCGAGCCAACACACCGACTTAGTCTGCGTCTCCCTCAATGTCGTGGACAAAACTAGCTCCTTTAGTCGTTCCGTATAGCGACGACGTGGTGCGCAATCGCTCGCGCCGTACGCGGCGGCCTGCCTGGCCGGGCTCGACCTTCAGGCCGATGAAGCCGACCGTGCCTTGATTGTGATCCATTTGCTATCGTGCCGTTGACCTGGCCCCAGGCCCCCGGGGACGGGATACCGACCATGCGATATCTGAACGGCTTTTTATCGGATTGTGGGGGGCTGGCCTGTAGTCGGCGCGTGTTACTCCTGCACGGGTTTCCCAGCAGAATCTAGAACAGTGGGTAGATAAAAACGTCGATCTTCATAGTCGTAGCCCATGCGCCCGGGGCCGAGGTGCATGGAGTCGTCGTGCCGGAGCACTCGACGACTGCGAGTCGCAGGCGGGCGAGAACGTCCCGGACGCCGCACGGGATCACGGGAAGGGGAATCAGCCCAAAACAGGAGAAGCTGCACGCTACGACTGCTCTGCGGGGAAGGGGGCCGAAGGGGGAGGAAAGACGGTGTTTCGTGTCCTGCATGGAGGTGGAGCGAGCGAAAGGGTTCGGCCATGGTTGGCCTACCACGTCTTGATTGGCGCAGAGGTGGAGTGACGACGAGATGAAGTCCGGACGAACAGCCGCACCGGAGAGCGTATCCTGGAACTGGGAGCGTGTCTATGCAATAGCGGAGACCATCCAGCAACGCGGAAAGGAGTTCCTGTCGGATGGCGAAACGGCCTTCCTGCAATCGCACCCGGAAATCGAGCAGTTCGGGGTCACCAGGTTCAAAGGCCGGAGTGTCAACCCCCGGTGGGAACCGTCGGTGTGCCCGCCGATGCAGAGTCCGCTGACTGCCCAACGAGCCTGGGCCGAGGCACGCAAGTCAGCGGCGACGGACCCGAGAATCCAGGTCTCTAAAACCGCTTCGAAGCGGAATGTCCTGGTGCCCCAGTCCGACTGGGCGACGACTACGCCGCTCTCGCCGATTCCCGAGAAAGCTTGCGCGGTTCCCGCCGGCGGCGGGTAACCACGGGAAGCCGGCAGCTCGGCACGCTCCAAGCAGTCAGTTGAAAAAGCGGGCTCCTTCTAGCCACGCGCCAGGTGATCGACACCCCTCCCAACTGCTCATGACAATCTCACTCAAGAGGATGTTGTGTAAGATGATCAGGTCAGTGAGGGGTGAGGCGCGGGGGTGCTTTCGGGTCGAGGGCGTGTCATGGGGCGGGTGACGTCGCGTCTCGCGTGTTGTAGGCGCAAAGCCTAATCGAAAGCAGCACGCCGAAGACCCCCACGTTTCAGGCTGAAGGCCTGCCCGAAAGCCGGCGGCAAGTCCACCGAAGGTGGCCGCCACCACCAGATCAAGGCGGCGCTTACCATCGCGACCTTGGAAGGGTCGTCTGTTTGCTGATGATTATGCGACGCCTTTCAGGGTCGAATGAATCGTTGGGGTCCCGGAATCCGTGGGCGGCGCTACGCTTGCCCACGGCTACGCTCGTCCAGCCCGTCAGGCTGGGCAAAGGCCATTCTCAACTGCCGTCCGGCCTGAGAGGCAGACTCTCAGCACCGCGCGACATGCCCCTCGATAGGGCTGTCCTTCCTGCCGCTGACAACCTCACATAAAGCGCCACCACCGGATCGGGTTCTCCTGGTGTTCCCGGCGCCCTCGGGAATACTGTGGAATTCGGATTACGGCTGTTCCGTCGCCTTGCGCCGCAGAGCATCGATCATGGACTGGATGTCGCGGTCGCGCATGTGGCGGAGGTCTTCCGGCAGCTCCGATCGGCGGATGAGCCATTTCATAGACGTGCCGTCATCGAGCTGGACGTCCAGTGTGCCTATGTACGGGTCGGGCACTGGAACGCCGGTCGGACCTTCGGAGGGTTGCGCCGTGTCGTCGCCACCGGTTCGGGGTGCGTACAGCAGGACGCCGTCCGGCTCGATTAGGTATCCCAGGCCGGTCTCATTGCAGATGGCTTCGATCACCTGATCGGCTTGCTGCCGGTGGACATTGACGGAGAAGTTCTTCTGCACATGGAGGGGGAGTGAATTCAGTGCGCCGGCTTCAGCGCGAACATGAACATTGGCGTGCTCGCCCAGGGCCTGCATGATCTCGAACAGCGACCGGTTGTTCATTCGCATGGAGACCGGCTGCAGGAGCTGACGGCGAATCTGTTGCTCCATTGATTCCACGAGGATGCGCGTGTCCGACAGACACCACGCCCACCCGAGCTTGGCGCATGCGACCGTCAGGACCTCGTCACCCGGTCCGGCGCCGACACTGCGAATCGCACCCGACAGGATCGACCACCCGTTTGGAACGGGAACGAGAAACTGAACCTGTGCCTGGAGGCTCTCGAGCGCTTCTGGATCTATGCCCGGCTGTTTGGCCGACAGACCGCCCAGTGTGTCCAGCTCGACCCAGGTGGCGGGTCTCGCCAGGCAGCGCAGTGCTTCGCGTGGGACGATCTCGACGTATGAATCGTGAACGAGGAATGTCATTCCCAGAGGCGAGAACAATTCGGTCAACCCTTGCCGCAGAGGCATGTTGGCAATCTGCACCTGTCGAATCAGCGTCTTGGCACCGTGGGGGACGAGCCTCATCACGTCCGGGGGCATCCGTACCGTTACACCGGTCTGCTCGGTGATTACCTGGATCGCGTCGCCGAGCGTGATGTCGTCGAGCGTGATTGCCCCGGGCTCGTCGAGGGCCTGCTCGATAATCTCACGCATGTCGGCCGTGGATGCAGAAACAGCCATGCCTAGGCACACGAATATGTGTAAAAACCTGGTCTTCATGTTCTCCCTACTCCATGCCATCGCTTTCCCCCCTTTGACGATTGGCCTTGGCCATCACGGTTGCGCATCACAGTGGCGGACTCTCACCGGGCAGTGTCATCATTGCCGTGGAACCAACGGCACCGAAACCCATAACTGCCTCGTCGGCATGCACTTCACCGACTTCGACAGGCAACCGACCGAACGATACGATAGCCGTCGGTGCGCCGATCGGGGTGGTTCGTGGGTCCGCCATGGCCAGGCGCGAGCCGAACTCGATCACGCTGATAGGATTCCGTGACGCCGGCCGGTCGATGCCGATGGTTACGACGAGTGCGATGGCGGCAGCAGCGGCGAGCGGCGCGCCCAGCCGGAGAATTAGCCCCCGCCATTTCCGGCCGGGCTCGCTCGCCACCTGCTTCATGACAGACGCAGTGAACCGATCCTCGTCGAACGGGACGACCTCGGCTCCCCAGCGTTCAATCAGTGCATCGACCTTGCCAAGTCCCTCTGCGTCATCTTCCGAAGAGGCTTCGGCCACGATCAGATGCCTCTGGTTCTCCCAATCGAGGGCGACCTTCTCTGCACCCCACCGCCGGATGAGGCGATCGAGTGCGCGAAGTTTCTCCGCCTCCTGCCGGGCGGGCGGCGACGAGGCCATCGCCTCGTCCAGCCGCCGTTGCTCGTCTTCCGTGAGTTCCTCATCGAGGCTTCGGCTAAGCAGGAATGCGGGATCATCCGGGTTGTAGGTTGCGTCGCCCATTACATTCGCCTTCTACGATTCGTCTTCCTGAGTGACTCCTTCATGTCACTTCGAGTTACAGGTACTCCAGCAGCATTTCCTTGAGCTTCCGGCGCGCCTGGAACACGTTCCATTTCACCAGTTCCACGCTGCAGTCCAGGACCTGGGCCACTTCCTTCTGCGGCATCCCCTCGACGCTGAACAGGATCAAGGCCAGGCGCTGCTTCTCGGGCAACTGCTCCATGGCGTCACTGATTGCCCCCTGGAGCTCGGCCGGCAGAGGCCCCCCCTCATCATCGAAGCCGACCGTCAACTTCCTCTCGCCGTCCGGGCTGCGGAGCTCGGCCCAGGAAGTCAGCCCGTCGTCCAGCGACGTTGCCGATCGGGCTTTGCGTGCCCTGCGGAAGTTGAGCGCCAGGTTCGTGACGATCCGCATCAGCCAGGGACCGAACCGCGACGGATCCTCGAGCTGCGACAGATAGCGGTAGGCCCTTATGAAGGCGTCCTGGCTGACGTCGGCGGCATCGCTGGCGTCGCCCAGCAGTCGGTAGGCGACAGACACCGCCCGCCGCTGATAGGACCGGACCAACTCGGCGAACGCTTCCGTTTCGCCGTCCCGAGCCCGCCGCACCAACGCGACTTCAACCGACTCCGTCGCTGTTACTCCCGTATCCAAGTCACTCGCTTCCGGAAAGTTAGACACAACCCGGCCTGCACCGTTAGTGCTCTGTTGTCATGTCGAGGCCGTGTCGCCGTGCATTCGGCCAGGGATCAGATTGTTATCGGACTCTAACCGAATCTTAATTCCTCGGGTCCGTGTATGTCCCTTTGACGACCACACTGTCTGTGGCGCCCTGGTAGAACAGATCCTGGAAACGCCGACCCTTGGTCCGGCCAAGCGTTTCCCTAGCATGCCGCGCGGTTCTTGCCGCCTTGGTTGGGGTTCAATCCGCCGATCCCTGGTACCGCTCGTGCATTTTGCATAATCCTCGGTGATGCGTACAGTAGCCGTCTATCAGTCGGTCGAGGATGGCGGCGCGGCCTTCCCGCCGACGTCGCCAGTTTCTTGCTGGCTGTTGTGTGAGAAATCAGCTCCGCCGAACGGAATTCCCGGCGATGCCGTGGCACCAGAGACCGACATGGATGTTCTCAGACAGATTGAGCCGTGTCGTCAGGCCGTACGCGACATGCAGCGGAGGGGAAGGATTGTCGGGTTGGTGCCTACGATGGGCGCGTTGCACGAGGGGCACGTGTCCCTGATCCGCGCGGCCCGTGAGCGGTCCGACTATGTGGCCGTGACGATCTTCGTCAATCCCACGCAGTTCGGTCCCGGTGAGGACCTGGATCAGTACCCGCGCACGTGGGATGCCGACGTGGATGCGTGCGAGTCGGCCGGTGCGGATCTGATCTTCGCGCCCGAAAACGAGACCATGTATCCCGCGGATTCGTCCACATCCGTTCATGTGAGCGGGTTGACGGAGGGGCTGTGTGGTGCGTCTCGACCAGGGCATTTCGACGGAGTGGCGACGATCGTCACGAAGCTGTTCATGGTTCTTCCTGCCGATCTGGCGTTTTTCGGTGAGAAGGATTATCAGCAGTTGGTGATGATCCGGCACATGGCTCGGGATCTGATGATCCCGATCGAGATCGTGCCCTGCCCGACCATTCGTGAACCGGACGGTCTGGCGATGTCCAGCCGAAACGCGTATCTATCAGCCACCGAGAGAAAACAGGCGGCGAGTCTGAGCCGGGCGCTGTTTGCTGCCGTGGATCGAGTCAAAGGAGGCGAGCGCAACGCTTCGGTCGTGACTGGTGGGATCCGTGGCGAGATTCTTGCGGCGGGACCGGCCGTGATCGAGTACGTTGACGCGGTGGATGCCGATACGCTCGAGGTGTTGTCGGTGATCGACAGGTCGGCGCGGGTCTGCCTTGCCGTGCGTATCGGGTCGTGCCTCCTGATCGACAACGTGAGCATCGCAATGTAACCTCGAATGGCGGGTTTCGATTGGCGAGCCGTGTGCGGCGGATTGCCTTTCGAATTCGCTGTTCATTACTCTGAATTCGAGCAACGAGCATGCATCCAGAGCTTCTGACGCTTCCTATATGCGGTGCGAGCATCAAGTCCTACGGCTTCTGCCTGATGATCGGGTTTCTCAGCGCCGTCTGGCTGGCCATGCGGCGGGCTGAGCGTGTCAAGGCCAATCCTGATACGGTGCTGGACCTGTCGATTCTGGCACTGGTGTTCGGTGTCGGCGGTGCGCGAGTGTTCTACGTTGTCCATTACTGGCAGGTGCAGTTCGCTGGTGCGCCGAACAAGTTGCTGGCGCTGATCGACATCACTCAGGGTGGACTGGAGTTCCTGGGCGGGCTTCTCGGGGCGTTGATAGCGATTGTCCTGTACAGTTGGTGGAAGAAGATCTCGATCCGGCTCTATCTGGACATTCTTGCGCCCGGGGTGGCGTGGGGTCTGGCGTTCGGTCGGATAGGTTGTTTCCTCAACGGTTGCTGTTTCGGCGGGTTGTGTGTGGTTTCTGCAACCGGTCAACCGGCCCATCCGTGGGCTGTACAGTTTCCATTCGCCAGTCCGGCTCACTGGCGTCAGTGGGAAGATCGGGAGGTGACGGTACCGGCCGAGCTGATCGCAAGCAGTAAGGGGTCGCTGATGCCGATACTGGTGCCGGCCTCGACGCTGTCGATGTCTGTGGAGAAGCGTGAGAGACCGCTCCGCCGGTTCAAGGAGGCCGAAGCGGACTACAAGCTTGCCAAGGCCGAGGCGCCCGGTTCCCCGGAAACTGCCCGTCTGGAAAGTGCAATGAAGGCCCTGGAGAAGAAGAAGCAGGATCATGAGGTCGAGCTGGCCCCGCTGCGCCGAGCTCAATTGTTTCCGTCGCGGCATGCGCCGCTTCGCCGCACCTCCGTCACGGAGCTGGAGGAGCTTGCGGCGGGGCATTCATCGATGCCGGTACACCCGACACAGCTCTACTCGTGCATCCACGCCTTTCTTCTGTCGGGGTTCCTGTCAGCGTTGTTTTACTTGCGGAAGCGACACGGTCTTGTCATTGGTATGCTGTTTGTCATGTATCCGGTCTTTCGGATTGCGGTCGAGTCGATTCGCATCGACAATCCGCATGACATCGGCGGTTTGACCGTGTCGCAGTTCATCGGGATCGGTTTGTTCGTCCTGGGGCTCGTCTATCTGACGATCCTGTACAAGTGGCTTCCCGAACGGTCGCCGGTGCTCGACTTGGAGGTGAAGGGTAACCGGGAAGACGGGTCGTAAGTAAATGGCGCGTCAGGGACGCACCCTACTTATCTTCGGGAGCCGGGAGTGGGTTGGACGGGTCGAACGGTTCCTCCAGGTCAGGGAGTGGGCCGAGTTCCGTGTTCCGTGCAAGCGTGACCACGGTATGGAATTCACTCCCTCCGCTCTCCACTTGCAGTACGATCTCCTCGCCGGCGGGAAGCATGTAAAGGACGCGCACGAGATCGCCGAAGTGCCGGAGCGGTTTGCCGTTGGCTTGAAGAATCCGGTCGCCTGGTTTAATGCCGGCCTCATGCACCGGTGACGGGATCGCGACGTTTCTTATTGCAACGGCATCACGGATCGTGGGGTCAATCACGATCCCGAGCCAGCCGCGGTAGAACGAGCGCCCCGTCTTCAACACGGCGACGATCTCATCCACCCGATGCTTCGGCAAGGCAAAACCGACGCCGGAGTCGTACATTTCGATACCGGCAAGCTCGCCCGGGCGCTGCGCCATGGGTACGCAGATACCGATGATGTGACCATGAATATCGCACAGCGGCCCGCCGTAATTGGCGGGGCTGAGCTTGGCATCCGTCTGGATCGCGCCGGTCTGCATCCGATCAAGCGCGCTGACGACACCGACGGTGACGGAGGGGGTTTCGCCTCCGAACCCCAGCCCCAACGCAATTGCCCACTGTCCGACGCGTACATCTGTCACATCGAGCCACGACGGCAAGGTTAGATCAGTCGCCTCTACCTTCAAGATCGCGATCTTGCGCACCTGATCTCGTGCCACGAGGTCGGCGGCGAGCCGGCGGCCGTCGGGGAGAGTGACGGAGATGAGTACGGGCTCGCGAACGAAGTTGAAGCTGCTCGTGATGATGTATCCGTCTAATGAGTAGGCGATGCCGGTGGCAGGACCGTCGGCTAGGACAAAGTTCGAGCCTGTTGTGTCCTGAAACGGGCTCTGAGAACGACGGGGCGGATCGGGAGTGTTCTCGTCGCCCGCGGGTGTTCTGAGTGCGCGAGGCTGGGAGCCCCCGACGGTGTCGATGCGTACGAGATAGGGTCGAATGGCATCCGAAACGTCGTGAAACGTCTGCTGTGTAGCACGCATGAGCCCGTAGGCATCATCTTTGGGTGGGACCGGTTGGGCGCCGAGGGATACCGACCAGACTCCCACGACGGCAAGTACGACTGTCAATGGCAGTGTGATTCTCACCGCTGCTTTGGTCCGCGGCCTTATTGTCTTTCGACGTTTCGACATATCGGGGTCTCAGGGTGTGGACGTGTCCACGCGAATCGCCAGCACGTTCCGGTTCCGGCGTATCACCAGGTCAATCGGTTCGCCTGGTGCCAATTCCTTGATACCAGCATCATAACTCGCTGCGTCGGAGACGTTTCGACCGTTAACGGAGAGAATCAGGTCGTTCTTACGGACCCCGGCGCGGTCGGCCGGCGAGCCCGGGATGATGCGATCGACGAACGGAAGCACACGCCGATACCCGAACCGGCTCAAGCGGATGCCGGGGTCGATCGGCGATGCGGTGGTCTCAGGGGATGTGAGTGATCGATCCGTTTCCGGCAGTGACACGCCTGTGTTATCAGCTTCAAGTCCCGTTGCTTCGAGAAAGTACCGGTGGAGAACGTCACGCGGAACGGCGTGATTGAAGTGGGTGTGCGTCAGGTTCGAGACGACCTGCCGACCGATCATGCCCACAAGTTCCCCGTCCAGGTTCACGAGGGCGCCGCCCGGTGCTCCCGGATTGCTCGTGATTGCGTCGATCACAAGGACTTCGCCGCGATACGGGTAGTCCTTCAACCGGCGACGCGCGTCCAGTCGTGTTCGGGCCGAAAAGACCCCGTGGACAACTGACATCGGTTCGGCGCCGGCCGCCACCTTGAAGGGGTTTCCCGCGGCCAGGACCCAGTCACCCGGACGTAGAGGCGACTCGTGCGACAGATCGAAATACGGGTAGACGTCGGGCTCACGGGCTGGTTGTGTCTCGGTGCTCGACCCGCCGGGCATGAGCTTCAGCAGGGCGAGCTGCCGTTTCGGATCGCGATGCACGACGTTAACCTCGTGCTCGGTTCCGTCAGACGTCACCGCCCTGAGATGGCGGGCATCGATCAGCAGAGCGTAGACGGTCAGAACGAGGCCGTCCTTTGAGACGATCACGCCGCTGCCGTACCCCTCCTGGAGCCCCGCACCCAGGCCGTACAACTTAACGACCCGCGGCATCACGGTTTCGATCGCGCGACCAAACCCGCTGCCGGACGCGGTCACCGCCGCTATGGCTGTGATGTATAATGACAATAGAATGACACTACGGCGTGTCACGGCGACCACTCCCAGTCGGACAACGTATCCGTATACGCGTAGCCGCCACCGGTCACGTCGATCCTGCACGGGCGCACAACACCGCCGACGTCTCGATAGTCTCCGATGCGGATCGTAACCTCCACACCGGCTGCGGCGTTCATGACGATGATGCGAACCAGGCGGGCGGACTCGGTATCGAATGCAAACTCCGCGACCGCGTCCTGAGTTACGGGCCAGCGGATCACCTCGAGAAGCGGTGGTTTCGCGTGCTGTGTGCGGGCGTCTGGAAGTCCCTCGTGTGTCTGAGAGGCAACGGCCGTCTCGACGAGCGCGTCGGCACCGACGTGAATCAGATCGGCCAGATCGGCCTCGTCGTCCGCTTGCAGGAGCGAATCGTGCATGGCGAACATTGTGGCGAAAATCATTTCTCTTGCCGCTGGATGGTCTAACGTCGCTTCCTCATTTCCTGCGGTACGCGCCGAGAGATACACCTCGGCCCTTTGACCACACGATCCGTTCGCGGGTTGTTCGACCATCAGGATCGCCTGGTCGCCGAGCGGAGATGCCCGGTACCGTTCGAGTGGCGGGGACGTATCACCGTGCGGCGCGTGATGCCGGCGCGTCACCGTCCACGTTTGCTCTCGAGGCGGATCATCGCCGGGATGGACGAGCAGCGACCGCCTGAAACCCTCGAGTACGCGCCTCACCTCGCGCTGGTTGACCACGGGGTCCTCGGCGAAGGGCCGTTGCATTCTCGGATCGACGGGCTCGAGCCTCAGGATGACCTCGCGCGGGTCCCCATTGCGTTCGACGCCGATCCTGACCGGCCAGCCGGCCGGATACGTTCCCAGAATGCTCGCTACGTGGTTGGCACTTCGGATCTCTACTCCGTCAAATGACACGAGTCTGTCACCGGTACGGATTCCGGCGTCGTGGGCGGGGCCCGGTCGGAGCAATTCCGTGAAGACGACCTTCGGCGAGGTTCCTGTGGGCGCGCCCCGATCGTTGACCCGTGCCTGCCACGTTCCGTGCCTTGCGAGCAAGCCGGCTCGCAGCGCGGGGATAAACCGTTTGATCTGATTGGCACTTATGGCGTAGCCGAATCCGACGTTGAACCGGCCGCGCGTGTTGACGGAGATCCGGCCGTTGATGCCGATGATTTGGCCGGTGTCATTAAACAGCGGCCCGCCGGAATTGCCGGGGTTTACCGGTGCGTCGGTCTGGAGGCAGTCCGTGTAGACGAGGTTTCCGCGAACGCCCTGCTGGTATCGGTGTACGCCGGTGATGATGCCGAGCGTCACAGTTGGCTTATGGTCATCGCTCAGACCGAACGGATTGCCCATGACGATAGCCGTGTCGCCCACGCGCACTTCGTCCGAGTTGCCCATTGGTGCGTGTGGGAACCGGTTTTCCGGTTTCGGCGGAATCAGGCGGAACATGGCCACGTCGCCGGTCACGTCTACCCCGAGAACTTCCAGCTCGTAGAGTACGCCGTCGGCAAGTCCGCCGAATCCCTTTCGTGTGCCGAGCAATCCCGCGACGACGTGGTAGTTTGTCAGGCCGTATCCCTCCGGATCGATAAGTACACCGGAGCCAGCGGCGATCCGAGCAGAGTCGTAAATGCAGACCACGCTCGGTGCGAGTCGTTCGACAAGCTCGATCCGATCGGCCTCGGCGCGGACAACGTCCTCGGGCGGTGAACCAGTCGCGCGTGCCGCCGAGACCATTGCCAGGACCATTATCATGATGGCCGCACAGGCGGTCAGTGGATCTGCGGTGGGGAATTGTCTGCCGCGTATACAAAAGGAATCATACGGGTGGAATTGTCCACCATGCCGGGATGCCCTCGGGGTGTATCCCAAATTGGGTGGCGAATCCGACGAGGGTGGCATGGGCAAGGGCCGCCGACGCCGACGTTTCCAAGTACCAGAGAGTGTTTTGGGGCGGTCCTTGCCCGTGCTCGGGGGGGCTGGCGCCGGCAGTAGCGCAACACGGGCAAGCTCCGTTTCATGTCTGAACCGGCTTTTGCGATCCGAGGGTGCGTCGCCACATGGCGTGGATCGCACCTCCCGCTTGCCCATGCCACCCCAATCGGGACGCACCCATGCCCTCGCGCGTTCCTCGCACTGGCCCGACGATGGATCATGGCCGATGTCGAATGTCTCTGACACGATTCTCTTCAATCCGCACTCGGGGCTCGGAGCGGAACCTCCTGTCAAGCGATTGCTATGACGCATCCGCGCCGCGGCTCGACCCCGCATGGTTTCCGGGTGGTCTGAGCAGCCTCGCATCGCCCCAGTCCGCATGATCGGCGATGTCCAGTTCTTCGCCGTAGTCCACCACCAGCTTCAATACCTGAACACCTACAATGTCCACCAGGATACCCTTCGGACCGTTTCTGCCGGTGACCGGACCGCTGTCGAACAGGATTTCCTCGTCGCCTATCACACGGAACACGACGTGGCCTCTCGGTCGTACTGCGTCATCAATGCCGATCGTCGCCGCGAAAGTCTCATACGCGCCACCGATGTCGAACGTCAGCTCAGTAAAGCTGTGTACTCCCAAGCCCTTCGAGAAGGTCTGACCCGCGATGGACAGCGGACCCCCTGCGACCGAACGATCCCGCTTCACGGGCCACGGAGTGCGTCCCGGGCCACTGCGATGAAGAAGCCCCTCGATTCGTTCGTCGTAAGGTGACAGGTCGCTGACATAGACGATCCGGTTGCTGTGAATTCGCAGACTCACGACGTCCGCAAGCGGCAGGTCCACGACCGGTCCGAGTGACGTTGCCAGTCTGATCCTGGTGGGATCAGCCGCCTCGAGGTTCCCTGGCAGGACGGAACCGCCGACCAGGACTGCCGTGATCGGATACCGCTCAGACTGACCGCGTTCCACACCGGCGGCAAAGACGACACCGAACAGTTTCTCAGTCCTGAACGTTCGCGCCCGCTCACCGTAGGCAAACGTGCCGCGTAATGGACCCAGCTCCACGAGTCGTCCGCGGAGTGTTCTGACTCCCTCGGGCCCTCGCGTGATGAGTACGTCCTCTCCCGGCAGTCTTTCCGCCAACGCTGCGTCGAACGCGCGGTCCGCCTCACGATACACCCTCACACCTAGTTCAACCGCCGCCAGCCGGTCGAAAGAAAACGCCACGGCTTCCCCCAGAACCGTTCGCGTGAGGACGGCGTCTCTCTGTCCGGCCGGATCGTCAATGAGTTCGCCGTATACCCGCCCGCCGTCGGCCAAGTGGAACAACGCGGGAATCGTCAGGGGCTCCGGCTCCGGTGTTGGTAAGTTTGACGGGACGGCCTCGCCGGCTTTCGAACCCTTGCCGGATCGCGGTCCCTCGACCTGGCTGTGTTCCTGCGATACCGGGGGACCGGAGGGGATCTTCACTGAGGAAGGTGACGGCATCGCGGCCCCACCTCCAAAAACCACTTGCGCCAGATCGTCGATTTGGAACGCTTCGACGCCGTCTGTCGTTTGAAGCTCGATGCTTTCTCCATCAGGCGATCCGACCCAGGTACCTCTGACGGTGCCTCCGTCGATTCGAACGGCCCAGACGTCTGTCGCCTGTGCACTACCGGCGATCACGAGAAAAGTCACGATGCAGGCCGCGGCGCCCCCGGAGGGAATGTTTGGTCTCGAGGACAATGTCAAACCTAGGGTTCCTTCGCTAGCTGTTCGTAGTATTGTTCGACCAGTTGGCGATAGCGGCTGGGGAAGTTCTCGCGGAGCGCCTGAAGGATTCGCTCACGCTCCGCGGGGGGCATGGCGCCCCAAACCTCACCGGGATTAGCCCGCCGAGCCTCGCGTGGCGAGCCTTCGGGTGCCCGGCTGCCCGGTAGTCGGGAGTCCGGCATGGGAGTGCTGGAGTCCGGGCGTCCTCCCGACTGCGAGTTCCCGCCGTTGCAGCTCGCGTTTTCTTGTTCCTGGGCCTCCTCGATCAGGCTGTCGAGAATATCGACGACTCGTTGCTGTCTTTGCTGGACGGTATCGCCGGAATCGGCATGAGACAGCCGCCGGGAGGCGAATTTCATCAGATCCACGACCTCCCCGATCCGTCCGGGCCGACGATTCTCCAGTTCCGCCAGTATCTGCTGTGCGGCGATCGTCAAACGTTGCGAACCCTCGGGATAGGTGTTCAGGAATCGGCCCAGGGCGTGGGCAGCATCGATGTACTGGAGGTCCGCCAAAAGGCAGTACCCGTGCAGGAACGCGATTTCGGGTGCCTGGTAGGAGAACGTGCCGACTCGCCCGATACCGCCCGATGCGTCGTCGAGCAATAGCTCGATACGCTCCAGAGCCTCCTTCAAACCTTCGATCGCCACCAGGGCCTTGATTTCATAGGCGGCGGCGTGGACTGCGATGAACGGATTCGGATGCTGCCGTAGCGTGCCCATTGTGGACGCACAGACTTCGTACCGGTCCGCGTGGTACGCATCGAGCCCGTCACGGAACGTGAGCGAAAAAAGGGTAAGCCCCTGAGTGAGAAACTCGTCACCGTCACAATCCTGGCACTTCGTCCATGATTCGCGTATCAGGGCCACCGCTTCGGCCGGTGCTGTCGCATCCGAACCGAGGCTCTCGACGAAGCGGTCGGCCGGCGTCTGAGCCGTTGCCGTGCCGGTCCAAATGATGGCTGCGATACTGCAGGCGACGATCCAGCACGTGGTGCCAAACATCCGCAGACTGGACGATTGCATGTCAGATATCATGACTGTCGTGCCTCTTTCCTATCAATCGTCCACTGCCGGTGGACGTCACGTATTTCTGAAGCTTCCTGCAAACCGTCTGACTTTGTCGGTCAGAGCCGCCCGCTCCACGCCCCCGAGCACTGCACATACTAGGGTTCGTGCAGTCGCTCGCGCATTTCTTCGGCAATGGTGGCACATTCCTTCTGTCTGGCAGCGACAGCATTAGCCGCATCGGCCAGCAGTTCCGGTGCTTCCGCCTTCGCTCGGCGAACCGTCTCGATAGCCGTCGTTCGCTTGTTGACTCGAAGCTGGCTGGATCGCAGGAGCTTGAGTTCGGCCGACCGGGGCAGCAAGGGCGACTGCGAACTGTCAGCTTCGCCAGGGGACATCTCCTGCTGTTCGTTCTCCTGCTGCATTCGCTGCACGGCCTCGAGCAGTTGCTCGAGCGCCTCCACGATTTCCTGCTCGATGGCCTGGGTCAGGGCTCCGACGTGGTAGGTTGCCAGCATACCGGCGACGGTTGCCATGTCGTCCGATATCTGCCCGACCATATAGGGGAACACGATCGTCGTTCCATCCTCGTCGAGGATATGAACGCAAGTCGCCGCCGCCTCGGACAGGGCTCGCTGCTTCGTCGACAGGTCGGCCAGATCGAGATGCTCGGCGCGTGTGAAGGCCTCTTGTCCGATCTGATCGAGTCGGCTCGTCCGGTCGTTGATGGCTCGTTGTTTGGATAGCATCTCACGAAACCGGGATTCCAGGTCTCGCAGGGCCTCCTCGCGATCCTCCTGCCGGAGCTGATTGAGCGTCTCCTCCAACTCCCGCATTGCCTGCTCCAGCTCCTGGATGGCTCGTTCCTGACTGGGGACAGCCTCGTCCGGAGCCGAGGCATCGAGCGATTCCGTCGCGTCCTCCATCTCCTGCTGCGCCTGATCGAGGCTTGGCTGTCCTGGCTGTGAGGATTGGCCGGGCATGCCCGGCGGTGTCGGTTGTCCTTCGGACAACCCACCGCCTTCGGCTTCGGCGTCGGCCTGCATCTGTGCGGAGAGGTCGCCGGTTGCCCCGGCGACGTTTCGCTGCTGCTTTGCCAAATCCTCTGTCTCGGCAGGATCTTGAAGACGTCGCCTTGCCTCTTCAAGCCGTTCTCGAGCCTGGCGAAGGGCTTCGGATGCGTTCTCCTGCTCTTGCCGCGTCGACTCATTATCACTTTCTTGAAGTCGCTCACCGGCAGTTTCCATAGCCTGGGCACCGTCTTTGGCGGCGTCTGCTGCGGCATCCACGTCGGCGCGTGCGGCTTGTTGTGCAGGTGAGTCGGCCGGCTCGGGTGGCGGTGAAGCTCCCAATCGTCTGAGATCTTCCGCCATTTGCGCCGTGTCTCGTGAGAGGTTGGCTTGGCGGTCTGCAAGGTTCCGGCGTGCGTCGTTGTCTTGTGCTGCTTTCGTCTGCTCGGAGAGTTCCGTCTGCCGCTGGAGCAGCGTTTGGACACGTTCCATGGCCTGGTCGATTTGGCCGAGCATCCGGTTGGCGGCGGCCGCCTGCGCGGCCGAATCTCGCAGATTACGTTCTTCGTCCAGGATCTCGCTGAGACATTCGCGATAGGCCTCGAGGCGATCTACCTTGGCCCTGCGTTCGTCGTTCTCGCTGTCGCGTTCGAGCAGAATGGCCAAAAGACGGTCCACGTCGGCGAGCCATTTAACCTGCTTTTCGACGGCGTCGTTCAACGAGGAAGCACTCTGGAGCAGCTCGATCATTTCATCGAGTTGCTCGCCCAACCCGAGTTCGCCAGCTCGCTGCAACACCCGGTCAAGTCGCTGGGCGTTGTCGGGCTCCCTCTCGACGATCTTCTCCCGCAAGCGGTAGATCCGGTCCTCGAGCCGCTGGAACCGGTCGCGGATCATCTCCTCCTTCGAAGCGAGTGGATGAGCCTGAAGCTCACTCAGTCCGCCGCGCGTCGTCTGGGCCAGGACCGTCCCTGGCAGAGGCAGCGTGACCATCGCCAGTAGCACCGCGGTGCCGATCGGATATCGCGGTATCACAGCATGACGGTTCCCGAGCCGCACAGACGCTGGTTCGTGTCTAGTCATCAAAGACATCGCCGGCTTGCTCCTGCAGCTTATCTTTCGTTTCCGTGTGGAGTTCTCGTTGCAGGCGTATAATGTCGCGGAGCATGGTGATCACTTCCTGGTAACCCTCCCACTGTATCATACGCGCCAGAACTGCCCTCATTTGTGACAGGAGCGCAACCTGCTGTGGATCAACGACGGCGGCGCTCGGGGCGGACATCTCGCGCGACCACTGCCGGACGGCGTCGGCCGCACTCGTCAAATCGCGCCGCGTCAACCGTGTGAGCGGCTCGATGATGCCCTCGCCGAGTCGTTCCCGCTCATCCTGCGTATCGAGTTGATTGACCGCCAACTCCCCCAGAATCCTCTCGAACTGCTGACGGATTATGTTGACCGAGCCGGCGATGTTCCGCTGCCGCCGCTCGAGTGGAGTCAGCTCCGCCACGACTGAGGACGTTTCCTGCGATCCCTGGAACCGGCCAAGGGCGCTCAAAAGGCCGCCACGCACTCGCTCCTGGGTGTCGACTACGTGCTCGAAATCAGCACGAGACTCCTGCTCACGACGGGCGAGTTCCGCCAGAAGCTCCTCCCTGGTCACAACCCGCATGGTTGTCTGCGGCGACTCGACCGTGTTGGGTCCGGAGATGTCGTCGGAATCCCCAGCCCGAGCCTGAACCGTAAGTACATCGCCCGGGGCAACCCCGGCTGTAGCCACGGGCCAAGCCAGGGTGGCCACGAACCGCACCGCATCCGGCTCGAACGTGGGAAGGTGGATCGTGCCCGTATCCGTGTTTTCCCGCGAAGCTTCGTAGAACAGACCGACATTTGCCAGCCCGTATGTGTCGGAGAATTCGAGCTCGATGTGCAAGACTGCGTCGGGCGTGATCATGTCGCCGACCCCGGGGAGTCTCATCCGTACCCGTGGAGGTTCGTCTGGAATCACACGAATGGCGAAGCGAACGGGGCGGCGGTTCTCCAGACCGAACTCGTCAACTAGATTGAAATGGTAGGTGTGCGTTTCGGTCGGGAAGAAGTCAACCGTAAGGTTTTCTCCATTCGATGCGGCTTCGGCAATGCGTTCGTTCCCCGCCATCAAAGTTGCCGTTGTGACCGGCTTGTTGGTTCCGACGCGCAGTGTCACACGGGTACCGGGCAGGATCTGCGCTGCCCGCTGTCCATCGCCGAAGGTGATC
>JAUXGE010000288.1 GCA_030622435.1 Planctomycetota bacterium | reverse complement strand
AGAGACCCTTGTCTTCCTAAGACCGCTTGGCCTCCGACTTGCACCACAAAGTGGTCGCGCCGGCTGCGATCAACGTCATCCGCTGCATTCACAAGCACGAGGCAGTGGAATGATAGGCCGGGCGAAACGCGGCGGGAGAATTGTGAGCAACCAATGAGCCGAGTTTTAGGGTACTCGGAATCAGATTATCCGGAGAAAGGCTGGGATCATGAGAGATGATGTGGGGGAGTATTACGAGCAGTGGGAAGAGGCGCGTGGCAAAATGAAGGAGCTGGTGCCTGACGTGATGCGCGGTTTCGGCGGGATGTTCCAGGCCATCATGAAGAAGGGAGCACTGTCGGTCCGCGAGAAGGAGCTGATCGCGGTGGCGATCGGCGTCGCGCTGCGCTGCGCCCCGTGCGTCGATCTTCATGTGCAAGCAAGTCTGAAGGCCGGCGCAACACGCGAGCAGATTCTCGAGGCGGCCGGGGTGGCGGTGGTAATATGTGGTGGTGCTTCGCTAACCTACATCCCCGAGGTGATCGCGGCGCTGGAGCAGTGTGAGAGCAAGGGCTGACAACCGTGAGGTGAGCCCGGGGGCACAATACAGTTGCCCGGGCTCTTTGGGGCGGCCGGGAACACCGGTTTCCGAGCTTTCGGCAGAAACCCCGAATCTTCCCACAGAATCGGCGAATCCAGGAATGGGCGAGGTATCGGAAGTGCGTGACTTGACGCTATACAATTGCGGGTGCGACCAGGTGACGGCAGTGCGCGTATGAGTCTCTGTGATCGTTGCGGCATCGGTAGCGGCCTCGGCGCCGGGGCGTGAGCGTATTAACATCGCGCAGTGTCCTTTCACGGGAGATAGCCGAGCATGACGAACGGCGATATTGACCAGAGATACATCCCCCGGGTACGCAGCGCTCCGCCGCACCGGAGCCCCGGGTGGGCGCTCACCGCTGGAGTCTGGGCGCTCGTCTTCATGCTCGTGTGGTCCGTGGCCAGGTCGACACAGCCGACTCCGTTGCATGATCCCAAGGCCGAGCCTCGTGTGGCCGTACCTCGAGGCGACTTAGCCTCTGAGGAACTCGCGGTCATTGACATTTTCCGCGAGGCATCGCCCGCCGTCGTCTACGTCACGAATATCGAGCTGGGGCGTGATTTCTTCGGCTTCAACGTCTTTGAGATTCCGCGCGGGGCGGGAACCGGCTTCATCTATGACCGGGACGGTCACATTGTCACGAACGTCCATGTTATTCAGGGCGCATCACGCTTGACGGTTACGCTTGCCGATGAGTCGCAATGGCCGGCAAGGGTGGTCGGGTACGAGGCGGACAAGGATCTGGCCGTCCTGAAGATCGACGCGCCGCCCGATCGACTCAAGCCCATCAAGGTCGGCACTTCTCACGATCTCCAGGTCGGTCAAACCGTGTTGGCCATCGGCAACCCCTTTGGTTTCGACCACACTCTGACGGTGGGCGTTGTCAGCGCGCTGGGCCGGGAGATTGAAGCCATCACTGGCAGGAAGATCCGAGACGTCGTTCAGACTGATGCTGCCATCAACCCGGGCAACTCCGGTGGCCCGCTATTGGATAGCGCGGGGAGGCTCATCGGCATCAACACACAGATTGCCAGTCCCTCGGGCGTCAGTAGCGGCATCGGCTTCGCCGTACCGGTAGACATCATTAACGAGATCGTTCCGGACATCATCCGGTACGGTAGTTGGCGCCGGCCTGGTCTGGGCGTGGTTCTCTTCCCGGATTGGGTGGCACGGCGACTTCGTATCCCGGGGCTGCTGATTGATTCTGTCGCGGATGGAGGGGGTGCCGCGCAAAGTGGGTTGCGTGGATCGGTCCTCGATGCGAGTGGGCGCATCCGACGTGTTGGCGACATCATCCTCAAGATTGACGAAAGCGAGGTCAACACTCTTCATGAGCTCAAGGATGCCCTCGAGTCCCACAATGTCGATGATGAAGTCAGCGTCACTTTCGTTCGCGATGACGAAACGAGAGTGGAGCTGGTCAAGCTCCAGTACGTCAATTGAGTCTGGCGATTAGTGCACTGTTGGCTGTCAAACGACAGTTGGGTAGCCCACAAGTGGGGAGGATCCACGTGGCATCACTGATAACCGGGTCTCAATGAAGCGATGGCAACAGGCTATGTAGACTTATCAGCCGTTCCAGCAGCTTTCGTCTCCCCGGTCGGCGGAGATGTGGGTGAGTGGCCAGGCTGACTGAAAGCCGCGGCTCGAATCGGTGCTCGCTCGTCCGCGTGCGGGACACGATTTCGGAACCACCCTAATTAGACCGTTCGGACCAGATCCGACAACGTCTCCGATTCAGCACCGGACACGATATGTCGTCGTCCGTAAAGTCAACTACTGCAAGATGTTGTGTACAATGCCTGTTATCGGGGCGGCACCTGTGATTTTCCCTCAAGCCCGAGAAAACCGCCTGACGATACTAGGATCGACGGCTGAGCCGTCCGGGGCAGTTCGAAGGATCGGCTCCTCGCAACGTTAGCACGCCTGATCTCTCACTGGCCATTCATGGAAGAATGCGTGGGCGAGGTTGTTGGTGCCATCGGTCTACGCAAAGGACGGTGGCGACCCGTATGGGAGATTTGCGATCGGCGGTTGAGCACGCCGACCGGGTCGCTCAGTCGATGCTGGTGCGGCGAGATCGCTCGAGGACGTGGCGAATATGAGTGCGATCATCGATATCGGACGTATCCAGCCCATTGCCCCCCCCGTTCGTGCAAACCCGAACGCGATGAATGTCCCTAGGACGACCATGAGGTCCCAAGACGGGGACACTGTGGAGCTATCGAGCCTTGGGCGTGGTCTCTCACCAATCGCGTCGGTATCCAGCTTCCGAACCGCCTGGATTCAATCCATCCGGGCCGAGATCCATAACGGGACGTATGAAACACCCGAACGCATCAACGAAACCGTGGATCACCTGCTCGACGTGCTGGCGTAGTCGGTGCAGCCCTTGAATGCCGCGACATCTCCTGTGGCCGTGAAGTATCTGTGACCTGTGGCCTGTCCTAATGCTGCATCGTGCGCCAGGGACGCGCGCCACCCAGTGCTTCAAGACACATATCCTCGATGTCCCAGCCCACTACCCGCTTGTCCGCTTCCCGCCGGAACCGGGTTCGGAAGCGGTCCATCAGAGCATGGCCCAACATCCCCCCGGCGCCGAGTATGAGCACCGGGCCGCACGTTTCATCCAGTGCGCTCACGTGTCGGTCCCCACAACACCTCCGGTGCCGTATTGCCTTTCGTAGTAGGTCAGGTATTCGCCGCTCCTGATGTGTTCCCGCCATTCTTCATGGGCCACGTACCAGTCGATCGTCTCCGCAAGACCCTTTTCGAACGGGACACGCGGTGCCCAACCGAGGTCGGCCTGGATGCGCGTGATGTCCATGGCATATCGGCGGTCATGGCCTGGGCGGTCCTTCACGTATTCGATCATCGATTCATCCTGACCGAGATGGCTCAGAATGTGCCGGACGATTTCGATGTTGCGCAGCTCCTTGTTCCCGCCGAGGTTGTACACGGCGCCGGGCTGCGCCTTCTCGAGAACGGTCAGGATTCCCTCGCAATGGTCTTCGACGTGGATCCAGTCACGTACGTTCAACCCGTCGCCATATAGCGGAACCTTCCGGCCCATCAGGAGGTTGGTCACGAACAACGGGATCAGTTTTTCCGGGAACTGGTATGGGCCGTAGTTGTTCGAGCAGCGTGTAATCAGTGTCGGTACGCCGAAAGTCACATGATATGCCCGTACAAGCAGATCGGCCGCAGCCTTGGATGCGCTGTAAGGGCTATTAGGGGCGATCGGCGTTTGTTCGCTGAATGTGCCCGTCGGTCCGAGCGAGCCGTAGACCTCGTCCGTCGATACTTGCAGGAATCGTCCCACACCATGCTCGCGCGCGAGATCCAGCAGGATCTGCACCCCGACTACGTTGGTGCGAACGAATTCCTGAGCCCCCATGATGCTCCGGTCCACGTGGCTCTCGGCCGCGAAGTTGACGACGGCATCCAATCCTTCGCCGAAGATCGGTGCCACCGCATCGGCGTCACAGATGTCGGCACGAACGAATCGATACTTCGGGTTACCCACACAGTCCGTCAGGCTCTCGAGATTGCCTGCGTACGTCAGCGCATCGAGCGCGATAACGTCCGTCTCGGTCCGTTTCCGAAGAAGTAACCGGACGAAGTTGCTGCCGATGAAACCGGCCGCTCCCGTAACGAGAATCCTAGGCATGATCATCCAGCCCTTTGTCGACGTGCCGTTTCGATCCGTCGGGTTCGTCCAGCTTGTTGGCACCATCCTGGGCAACGAGCCGCCACGCCCGGTCGAGGGACTTGAAGGTTCCCGCGTCCGTCCACCAGCCGTCGAGGATGTCGTAGGTCATCTGTCCCCGCTTTATGTAGGCGTTGTTCACATCCGTGATCTCGAGTTCGCCGCGGGCCGAGGGTTTCTGGTCATGGATAATCTCGAAGACCTGATGGTCAAACATGTAGACCCCGATGACGGCGAGATTGCTTTTGGGCTTGGACGGTTTCTCCTCGATCTGCACGATCCGGCCGTCGCGAACCTCGGCCACGCCGAATCGCTCGGGATCAGTTACCTCCTTGAGCAAACACTTGGCGCCGCCGTCCTGGGCGAGGAACTCCTCAACCGGTCGCCTGATGTTGTTCTCGATGATGTTGTCACCGAGAACCACGACGATCTTACCGCCGTCGGCAAAGTGCTCAGCCAAACGGAGGGCGTCGGCGATTCCCCCTTCGCCCTCCTGGTATGTATAGTGCAGATCTTGCAGGCCGAAGCCGCTGCCGTTGCCCAGCAGCCTCAAGAAATCCCCTGCGTCGTTGCCGCCCGTAACGATCATGATCTCCTCGATGCCGGCATTGACGAGGCATTGAATCGGGTAGTAGATCATCGGCTTGTCATAAACCGGCAGCAGATGCTTGTTGGTTACGCGCGTCAGCGGAGACAGCCGCGTGCCCAGGCCCCCAGCAAGGATCACGCCCTTCATGTCAACCGTCCTTCCTCGACCAATCGTACGGAATGTCGTTGCCGTGGGGATCTACGCGGAACTCGTCCGGATCGTCGTGGTTGTAGACCTCAGTGGGGCAGTTGATGACCATCGCCTCGTAGTCGCTTATGCACTTGAAACCGTGATAGACGAGTGGGGGAATCTGGAGGAGCGCCGGCTGGTGCTCGCCCAGGAAGAACTCGTTGATCTCGCCACGGGTGGGCGAGCCCTCTCGGTCGTCATAGAGGACGACTTTCACCATGCCGCGAACGCATACGAAGTGATCCCACTGCTTCTTGTGATAGTGCCAGGCCTTGACCGCACCCGGGTAGGCGGTGGTCATGTAAATCTGGCCGAATCCTTTGAACAGCTCGTCGTCCGCCCGCAGCATCTCCATCAACCGACCCCGCTCATCCGGGATGACTTCGAGCCGTTTTAGCCGTACATCAACAATTGTATTCATGGTTGATCCTAATCCGCGCGAAGCGTCGGTCATCCCTCATATGCTGCGACCTCGGGTGGATCGACGTCCATGTGGCGCCCAGGTCCGAGTCAGGTACGAATCGGGTGGCCGGATGATACATCTCCGCGGAGACAGCTTCTTTCTGGACAAGCACTTCCAGGGACAGCCACCGAACGGATTCGAACCGTTGACCTGCGGTTTACAAAACCGCTGCTCTGCCAACTGAGCTACGGTGGCGCACTCAGGGAACATAGCTTACTCTCCGGAGGGGGATTTTCAACCATTGGGGTGGTACGGGTCTGAGCATGGGTGCATCCCAGGATGGGTGGCGAATGCGTCGAGGGTGGCATGGGCAAGGGCCGCCTACGCCGGTGTTTCCAAGTTCCAAAGAGTGTCTGGAGGTGGTCCTTGCCCGTGCTTGGGGCGTCCGGCGACAAGCAGTGGCGTACCACGGGCAAGCTCCATTTCGTGCTGGCGAATAGGTTCTTGCGGGCCGAGAGTACGTCGGCACGGGGCGTGGATCGCACCTTCCGCTTGCCCATGCCACCCGAAATGGGATGCACGCCCTGAGCGTAGCTGGCAGGTCCTTTGCCCTCGTTGCAACCCTTGCGATAGGGCGCTCTCCATCGGGTGCGGCCACATTTTGCCGGTGGTCCGGCCTTGCTTATCCGGGGACATCCGGCGGAGCCCTCCTGCTCGAACCCGCGGCCACCATCGATCACGCTGTAGTTGACCGTACTCGACTTGCCATCGAGCCCGGCCAGCGT
>JAUXGE010000015.1 GCA_030622435.1 Planctomycetota bacterium | reverse complement strand
GAGAACGGCTCGTACTTTCTTAACGGTGCGATGACTGATGCAGACCTGTTGTCCATCATTCGGGAGAGTGATGCTACGTGGGTCATCGCCACGGAGGACGAGTGGTACAAGGCCGCTTACTACGATCCTCTGATGGGTGAAGCCGGTGCGTATCACAGATACCCCACTGCCTCCGACGAAGTTCCCAGCAACGCTCTGATCGATCCAGATCCGGGCAATAATGCGAACTTTCTCGGTAGCGATTTCACTATCGGCGAACCCTATTGGCGGACGGAGGTTGGCGAGTTCGAGAACTCTCCGAGCCCGTACGGTACGTTCGACCAGGGCGGGAACGTCTGGGAGTGGAGCGAGGCCGTGATTGGCTCTTTTCGTGGAATGCGTGGTGGATCGTTCGGCAACAGCGTCGCCAACTTGGACGCACATTTCCGCATCGGCGTCTACCCCACGGGCGGGAACCTCGTCGGACTTACCGGTTTCCGTGTTGCCGAGGTGCCGGAGCCGGGTACGGTCGTGTTGCTGGCGATCGGTGGTCTGCTGTTCATGCATCGACGGGAGTAGCCGACGGCCTGGGGACAATGAGCGTGTAGTTCTCTAGACTGATGCAGGAACTGTACCACCTCCACGACGTCGCTCATACTCATTCCACAAGGCACGCACTCCAAGCCGCAGTTCGGATCCTGTGTCGTGTATTCGGTCGGATTCGCAACCGCTCATCATGCCGAGCAGGATCTCGGCCGGCCAAGGCGAAAACCGGATGGGTGCCTGGCACGCCTGGGTGAAAGAATACAGCCTATTCTGTGGCACGGTTTCCCAATATCGATCGAATTCGGGCAACGGTGTTTCGGCGATTCCGGTGGCTTCTTTCTCCTCCGGGAGGCACTGGGCGGTTCAGACTGGCCGGTGCCTCTTTTGGCGCGTGGGCAATGGCGTACACCCTGCCGGCCCCCCTCAGGGCCCCCTGGACTCTTCCGCGACCTGTAATCCACCTTTTCCGTGTCAATACGCCCTGGATCCAGTTATCGGGCGTGGGGCGCGGTGAGGGGGAGTGCGGGTTCCCGGGGTGGTTATCGGTGTCAGGATAGGACGGACCTCGGTAGCGGGCGCCCTGGGAATCCGACTCGTTCCCGGAGTCTACCCGCCGCCGATAACCCCACGGCGCTGAATTATGGGCATGATTCCAAGGTCCGATCGCACAAAGGGAATAGGCGGGCATGTGTGGCTGCTGTGACCTTGACACAAGGTCGCTCGATGGCTATCCTTTAGTGCTGTGGAGGTTATGGGAACGGGCGCGCCGAGAGGGTGATCGCGCTTCGGAGTTGGTGGTTCGAGGCACGGTAACAAGGGGATTTTCGGCGCTGTGTCAATGCTTGGGGTGACATGCGTTGGCACTCTTGGAGGGGACCATGTAAGGGGCGTATCCAGCGTCACAAGTGGTTCTCACCTTAACCGGTGGATGTGAGGTGATCCGTGAAGCGTTCGCGGATGCCTCGCCACCTGTCAGGTGAAAGGTGTTCGGTATAGGGTTCCCTGAGCCTGTAGTCATGGAATCAGGTACCCAGGCGGGTGCCGCTCGCTTGTGGTCAAGGGTTGTGCTGGCAAACTAAAGGGTGAAGATCATGCGAAGCAGAAGGCTAGGTTTTTGGTGCGTGATGTTCTGCGCGTTCTCCGTTTCGACGGTGTTTGCGTCGGACGGGTCGAGCGCCGACGCAGGTACGTGTAGTGCAGTGACGGAAGCCGGGTCGGTGGTTGCAGAAGACGGGGTCTCGGGAATCCCCGGCACCGTTCCCGTGTCCCCCGATGCGAAAGTGCATCGAGTCACGATCATCGGTGGTCCTGGCGGCGACACGATCATCGAGCAAGGGACGGTCAGCGGCACGGGAACCGCATGCCGCGAGGATCCCAGTGCCGTCTACTGCAACACGCTCAGCAACACGGTGTTCGGACCTGACGCCGCGAACACTCCGTTCGCTGACGACATAGCGTTGGCGGGTGTTGCCGGCTGCCTGCTGGATCGCTACAAGATCCGCGTAACCGGCGACCGGAGACAGGACGGAACTGGTTTGGGTTCGTACACCGTCACTTTCGGGCTGTATGAGACTTGTCCCGGTGCCAGCGTGATGCCCCCGATCCTGGGCACGAACACGCAGTTCACGGTTCCGGCGGCAAACGCCGGCGACATCTACGAGATCACCTTTGTCCCAACATATGGCATTAACCTCCCCAGCAACCTTTATTTGGGTGTCTCGTTCAGCCGGCAGCAGTGCGGCATCGTTCTCGGTGCTCCGGCACTCCTGGGCTTTTCCGCTGACCGCTTCGATTACCCGGGCTTCTCGTGTGCTGCCGGTCTCGGCGAGTTCCCCGCTGCTCCCCATGCCAGTTTCTACGCCGAGATCTACGTTACCGGCGGCTGCGACAGAGCGTTTGCCGGCTACAAGAACACGAATGATGCGGGTAACGCGTGGTCTGCCGGCTCGCGTGTTTACTTCGCGGACGATCTCATGCTGGATGTGGCCGAATGCAACATGGTCGCCCTCGAGATCGGCCATAAGGGGACCGGGTTCGTTCGCGTCGATCTCCACACGTTCCTCAGTGACTCCGATCCGGGAAACGGCGGTCTGATACCGGGTACGCGGATGGACTGCTTCTCATCCGGCAGTAACCCCCAGATCTGCCGGCAGGAGTTCGATCCTCCGATTCCGCTCGTAGCGCCTAATCCATGGATCGTGTTCAAGTCGAACAGCGGTTCGATGGGTCCGATTCTGACATGTAAACATGCCGCGCCCGGCATAACCGAGAATATCTACATGGTCCACAGCAACGGTGCGTGGGGAGTCCAAGCGTTAGGCGACGCTTCCGCGTGTTGGGCGGGGTTCGAGGTAACGATCTTATGCGAGGGTGAGCCTCCGGCAGGTGCCTGTTGCGACATGAATATGACGGATGAGGCCGGCGAATCGGTCTGCCGGGACAACCTCGCGGAGATGAACTGTGCGTTCCCCGTGCAGTGGGAAGAGGGAGCGATCTGCTCCTCGATCTGCGAGGAGGGCACCAACGACGGCCTGCCCTGCACCCGGCAGGTGGACTGCCCCTACGGTGAGTGCCCCGGGCCGTTCGCCCACCCGTGCGGAGTGGCTGCCTGCTGCAAGCCTGACGGCGATTGCGAAAACTTGACCGAGAACCTGTGTGACGAAGTCCCCCCAGTGGAAGATAAGCGTCTGTTCCAGAAGGGACAGTTCTGTAACGAGGGATTGCAGCGTTGTCCGTTCCCCGCCTGCCTGCAGCGGGAGGGCGAGTGCACGCAGGCGCGTTCGGCGTGGTGCGTCGGCGGCGAAAGGGACGGTTTGCTGTGCGACCACTGGGCATACCCGAGCGAGTGCCCCGGCTACAGTTGCGTGGGTGGAACGTACGACGGTGAGGAATGTGATCAGGACGCTGAATGTCCTAACGGTTATTGCGACGATTATGGCATCTGTGCCGGTGGTTCGCAAGACGGTCAACCGTGCAATCCGGACGCCGAGTGCTCCGGCGGCGAGTGTTTGCGAGCCCGATGCGTCGGTGAAGTCGGCTGTGAGGATCCGTACTGTTGCACTGACGTATGCAGCGATCCCTACAACGTTTACTGTTGTACGGTCTACTGGGACAAGGATTGTGCGACGGAGGCGTTCAGGCTGTGTACACGGGAACCCTCCAATGACGAGTGTTACAATCCGATCAGTGAAGTCAAAGGTGCGCAACTGATTACAGTCCCCGGCACCGAGGAGGGTGACGGAATCCAGGCTACGACCGGAACGAACGATCCTGATTTCTGCTGCTATGAAGTACTGCAGGGTGGCACGGCACCGGTCAAAAATCTGTGGTACAAGTTCGTTGCACCAGCGGCACAGGATTACAGGTGCGAGGGTGGTGATCGGGACGGGTATTTTTGCGATCCGAACGCCGCGGATCCGCACAATCATTTGGATGGATGTCCGGATGGAATCTGCAATGCGCTACCGGTTTCCGTATCGATTGATACGTGCTGCAGCAACCCGCGAGAGGGCGGTCCGGCCGATGACTCGCTCCTCCAGGTTTATGCCCTGGCGGATAGTGACCGGGGCCTTTGCAGCAACGGTCTGGACATTTGCAGTGTCGCCGCCGGCCTTTGTGCGGACGGGCTGCCTTGCGTTTTCGATGAGCAATGGGGGTGCTCGAACCTCATGCCGATCGCTTGCAGTGACGACGCTGGGCTTTCATGCGTCTGCGGGCCGGTCGTGAAACCTTACAACTCCAGGGTCTGCGCGCCCGATCTCAATCCAGGCGAAACCTACTATTTCCAGGTGGCCGCCAAGACGTCGGATAACATCGGAGTTTGGCAGCTTCGTGTGGCGTCTCCGTGCACCCAGTCGGATCCACCGCAGGACAACGACCTCTGCTTCAAGCCCACACAGCTTTCCGGCGAGAACGTCGAGGTCGAGTTCGACCTGACGGGCGGTACCTTGAACGGGCCAGCCACCCTCGACTGCCCGGAGCCTCCTCCGAATCCTTTGTGCACGAGTACGATGAAAGTCGATCTCTGGTACGATTGGGTCGCCCCATTCAACGGGAAGGCAACGATCCAGACCTGCGGTTTCGACGAGTTTGGGCAGGGACTTGACGAGTTGACCCCGGACACGTCTCTGGTCGTGTATGACGGTTGCGAGTGCCCGGTCGGGATGCCTATGTTTCTGACGGACGGCGTCTTTGCGTGCAGCGATTTCCAGCCGACGCCTTGCTTCCTCGGGTCCAAACTGGTCGACCTCACGGTTGAGCAAGGGCATTGCTACAAGATACGTCTCGGCGGAACAGTCGATACTGTCGAGAGGTTGGACGGCTCCTTGAAGATCGACCTCACGTCCGTCGAGTGCCCGGCCGGACCGGTCACGTTTGTCGATCCTCCGGACGGTTTGATTGACGCGCGACAGCCACACCCGACAGCCGACGCGAATGACCTGCAGGGTTATGATACGTTCATCTTGGACGCTCCTGCCGGTGCGGCCGTTACTTGGGCGGATTGCTGGTCGTTCTGCGATTCGGACGATGGAACCGAGAACGGCATCACTGGCATCGTGGACAACGGTGACGGCTCCTATACCGTCACCCTTGCCAGCCCGATCTTGGCCGGTCACGTGTCGACGATAACCTATACTGATGACACGTCGACCGAACACCGCGGCGTCTTCATCTCGCACCCGGCCAACGTCAACAGTGACTCCCAAGCGGCTCCGTCCGACATCCTGGCCATTATTGACTGTCTCAATTTCGTGGGGCCTGCTTGCGAGCCCCACCAATGCGACGTGGATCGAAGCGGTGTTTGCGGCCCGCCGGACATCCTGAGGGTGATCGACCTGCTCAACGGTGCGGGTGCCTACGACCCCTGGCTGAACTCGCCGGTTCCGGTGTGTGATGACACCAACTGCTGTCCGTTATAAACAGGCATGAAGGTCCGGGTCCTAGACCCGACCCTTTAGTCCTGCTAACAACCCAGCGACCACCCCTGCACTCGCTACGGCGGATGCGGGGGTGGTTCGTTTTTGGGCATGGGCGGGTGGCATGCCCACGCCCGCTAGGCCGGTGCCTCACCCGCAGGGAAACGCGACATGGCCACGCTGCGCGCACGATGTTCGGAGAGCGCAGGGCGTGGGCATGGGTCTTATTACCACAGTCTTCCCACGTTCCGCGTGGCCATGCCACCCTGGCAGCCCCGGGTTCTCTGAATGTTTGCCTTCTTTGGCCCTCGAGGAGCCAAGTTCATCCCTCGAGATGAGGTCGATGCCTGTGTGACGGAGGCTGCTTGACGGTGTACGAGCGAATCACCTCCTGGAACGGCACCGGCTGGCGAGCCATCCGGCAGGATGATCGTGAAGTGGGCGGTCCGATTGCTGCCGGCACTAAGGGCTGTTAGGATCACCTGTGGCTGAAGGAAACTCTTGGCTCCGGACTCCGGTGAGCGCGGCATGGGCGAAGAAGACCGGTTCAAAACTCAGCGCATCGCCAAGCGCGACGCGCTCGTGCAGATGGGAATCGATCCCTACGGGCATCGTTTCCCGGATGTGTGGGCGACCGAGGCGGTGCGGTCGGCGTCCGAACCGCTTCAACTCGAACCGGGGCAGCGCTCAGAGCTTCGTGCCCGTGTTGCCGGGCGCATCGCCCTGCTGCGCGTCATGGGCAAGCTCGCCTTTCTCACGATCCGCGACGGGACCGGTGACTTGCAGTTCGGGCTCAGCAAGTCCGAACTCGGCGAGACCTGGGCCGCGGTCAAACAGCTCGATCTCGGGGATGTCATCGGTGCGGACGGCGTCGTCGGACGCACCAGGACCGGCGAGCTGACGCTTTGGGTCGACCGGCTTACAGTCCTTGCCAAGTCGCTCCGTCCTCCCCCGGAGAAGTGGCACGGACTGACCGATGTGGATCTGCGATACAGACAGCGCTACGTCGACCTGTTCGCCAATCCGGACGTGCGCGACGTGTTCCGGCAGCGGAGCACCATGATCCAGGCGATCCGCACGTACCTCGTGGATGAAGGCTATTGCGAAGTCGAGACGCCGGTGCTCCAGCCGATTTACGGCGGGGCGGCCGCCAGACCTTTCACGACCCACCACAACACACTCGACATCGATCTGTTCCTGAGAATCAGCCCGGAGCTGTATCTCAAGCGTTTGCTCGTCGGCGGCATCGAGCGGGTCTTCGAGGTCAGCCGCAACTTCCGCAACGAGGGGATCAGCACGAGGCACAATCCCGAGTTCACCATGGTGGAACTGTACGAAGCCTATGCCGATTACGAGGTGATGATGGAGCGTGTCGAGCAGATGGTCTCGGCCGCGTTCCATGCCTCCACGGAGACGGTGATCCCTCGGCGCCTGGCAAAGATCGAATTTGAAGTTGATCGCCTCGATAAAGAACAAGGTGCCGAAGCGGCGACCGCGTTCGCGAAGGAACATCATCTCGAGGCGTACCGGCAGGCGACTTCGGGTATCAAGGAGGGACGGCTGACAGGCGTGTTCAACGGCGAAGTTCTGGATTTCACTCCGCCGTGGCCGCGTCTCCGCTACGCCGCTCTGTTCCACGAACACGCAGGCGTTGACATGACCGACATCGATGGTGTTCGACACAAGGCACGCGAGTTGGACATCGAGTGCAGCGGCAAGGAGGACGCGGTGCTCGTGAACGATGTCTTCGAGGCGGTGGTGGAGCGACGCTTGATCCAGCCTGTTTTTGTCTGCGATTACCCGGCCGCCATCTGCCCGTTGACGCGGCGTCATCCCGAGGACTCATCCCTCGCCCTGCGGTTCGAGGCTTTCGTGTCAGGGATGGAGCTTGGGAATGCGTACACCGAGCTGAACGATCCGGAGGTCCAGGAGGCGAATCTAAGACGAAAGGTGGTCGGTGAGGGTGACGAGACGATGGCAGTCATGGACGAGGATTTCGTTACGGCTCTCGAGTACGGCATGCCGCCCGCCGGCGGGCTGGGTGTCGGCATCGACCGGCTGGTGATGCTGTTGACCGACAGCCCGAGTATCCGGGATGTGATCTTATTCCCGCTACAGAGACCGAAGGTGACAGGGGCAATCGACGGCTTTATCGAGGGCAAGGAATGACCCACTGATGTACAAATGGTTCCTCGCATCGCGTTATCTGTACACGAAGCTGATCGCGCTGTTCGGCGTGGCGGCCGTAACGTTGTGCGTGGCGATGGTGCTGGTCGTCCTCAGTGTCATGGGCGGGTTCCTGGACACCGTGCGGTCGCGCTCGCGCGGGCTGCACAGCGAGAT
This sequence comes from Planctomycetota bacterium, assembly GCA_030622435.1. Classification (GTDB taxonomy): domain Bacteria; phylum Planctomycetota; class Phycisphaerae; order UBA1845; family UBA1845. Next base: position 16,167 of record JAUXGE010000015.1, on the reverse strand, counting down.
TGTCCTGGAGGGCGGGACGCTTCAGGGATTCCCATACTACGGGGAGTTCGGCGAGCACATCCAGGCCGAGTATCCCGATCTCGTGGACGTCACGACGCCGGCGATCTACACCTACGCCATCTTCCGCGTGCCCGCGACGACGTGGACCAAACCGGCTCGCGTGCTGGGGGTCCGCCTGAACGACTACGTGAAGGTGAACGACTTTCAGAAGGGGTTGCACTACGATCGCTACTACCCCGGCACGACGCGGTTGGGATTGCAGGGAATACCGGTGGCGGGCGTGGTTGAGCCCGGTACCGATGCGGGCCGGCTGCCGGATGCAGGCACCTTTCGCCTCCCGCCGGATCTGGAGGCTGCCAACGAAAGATGGCGTCTCGAGGAAACTGATCCCGAAGCGATCCGGGGGTTCGATGTGAGCCCATTTCAGCGCGCGCCGTTTCCCTACGTTACGCCGGCCATTCTGGGCGAGCGGGTGTACTCGGTCGATTACGGCCCGCCCCGGTATGAGGGGCCTGAGCATTACGGCGTGATCGTCGGGTGCGATCTGCTCAACCAGCGGCGCGACGACGGTGATTTCAATCGCTTCCTCGCACGCGGCGGTGACATAGCACTGACACTCATGCCGCTGAGCCGCACTGGGACGGCGACGGGCGAGCCGCCCATCCGGGTGCCTCTGCGATACGTTGACGATTCCCGCACCGGCATCTACGAGATCGACAGCCTCTGCGTCTACGTCGATTTCGACATGTTGCAGCACAAGCTGGCCATGGACCCACAGGCGCTCGTCGCCGGTGGTCACACACCGTCTCGTGCCAACCAGCTCCTGATCGGCTTGAAGGACGGTGTCGACATCAACGCCGCGCGTGATCTGATCGGCCAGGAGTGGCTGCGCTTTTACGGTTCGTTGCTGCCTGAAATCCACGATGTGGACGCCCTGGCGATGAGGAATGCCGAAGTGTACACGTGGGAGGATCTCCAGCGTCCGTTCATCCAGGCCGTCGAGAAGGAGAAGGTCCTGGTGACGTTCCTGTTCTCGTTGATCAGCATGGTGGCGATCGTGCTGATCGGGTGCATTTTCTACATGATCGTCGAGAAGAAGACGCGCGACATCGGGATCCTCAAGTCGCTCGGTGCTTCGGGACGCGGGGTGGCAGGTCTGTTCATCGTCTATGCGGGTGCAGTCGGACTGGTCGGCACGGTCCTCGGGACGGGGCTCGGGGCGACGGTGGTCTGGTACATCAACGACATTCAGGACTTCCTCGCCTACTTGAACCCGCAGCTTCGAGTGTGGAGCCCGGACGTCTACTCGTTTGACAAGATTCCGAACGTTGTCAAGCTGCCGGACGCTCTATGGATTGCCTCGCTGGCCGTGCTGTCTTCGATCGTCGGTTCCCTGATCCCGGCATGGATTGCCGGGCGCGTCTGGCCGGTGAGTGCCCTTCGTTATGAGTAAGCCCCTATTGCGAGCCAGGAACCTCCACAAGTCCTACATGATGGGGCGCGAACCGTTGCGCGTGCTCAAAGGGGCATCGTTCGATGCGGAGGAAGGGGAGTTCGTGGTGATCACGGGCTCCAGCGGTTCCGGGAAGAGCACACTGCTCCATGTGCTGGGTGCTCTGGACGTTCCGGACCGCGGGACCGTCGAGTTCGATGGTCGGAGTCTGTTCGACCTGGCGGACGTCGCCAGACGGCGGTATCGCAGCCATGATGTTGGCTTCGTTTTCCAGTTCTACCATCTTCTTCCGGAATGCAATGTGCTGGAGAACGTTCTAATGGCGAGGCTTGTTGCCTGCTCGTTCTGGGGCTGGCGACAGGTGCGGCGCCAGGCCCGGCATGAGGCTGAGGAGCTTTTGGAGCGGCTCGGGCTGTCGGAGCGGCTTAGGCACCGGCCTAATGAACTCTCAGGGGGCGAAAGGCAGCGAGTGGCAATCGCGAGGGCTCTGATCAACCACCCCGCCCTCTTGCTAGCGGATGAGCCTACTGGTAACCTGGATACGGAGGTTGGAAGGGATATTCTGCGATTGTTGACTGAGCTGAACGTGGCGGGCCAGACGATCGTCATGGTCACGCACGACGCCAAAGTAGCCGCCCATGCTCACCGGTACGTCCGTTTGAGCAGTGGGGTGATCCGGAAGGTGGAATCCCCGGCTGACGGGCGGGTATCCACCGGATCCGCAGCGAAGGAGACGATTCCATGAACACGGCGACGATAGAGGTTGAACCCATGGCGAGACCCAAGAATCCTTTTGCACCACGGCAAGATTTGAAGATTTGGATCGATGGTGAGCTGTTCCCCGCCCAAGAGGCCAGAATCAGCGTTTTCGACCACGGCCTGTTGTATGGCGACGGGTGCTTCGAAGGAATTCGCATCTACAACGGGAAGATTTTCGAAGAGGAAGCGCACGTCAAACGCCTCTTCGAGTCAGCAAGGGCCATACGCCTCAGCTTGCCGATGACCCCGCAGCAGGTCAAAGACGCAATGCACGAAACCATGCAGGCCAACGGAATCACGGGTGACGGGTATATCCGCCTTGTCGCCACACGCGGCGTCGGTTCGCTCGGGCTCTCGATCTCGCACACGGCCAACCCGAGCATCATCATCATTGCGGACAGAATCGCCCTGTATCCTCCGGAGGTCTACGAGCGTGGTTTGCACTGTGTTATTTCCAGTATCGCCAGAAACCACCCGAATACGACAAGCCCCCGGGTCAAATCGCTCAACTACTTGAACAACATCATGGCGAAGGCGGAGGCGAAGGAGGCGGGCGCCGACGAAGCCATCATGCTGACCACTGACGGCTTCGTATCCGAATGCACCGGGGACAACATATTCCTGATCCGTAATGGCGAAGTGTCCACCCCGCCGACGAGCATGGGCATTCTGGAAGGCATCACCCGCGATGTCGCGATGAAATTAGCCCGTAAGCGCGGCATCCCGGTCCACGAAAGTGTACTGATTCGCCACGACCTTCATGTTGCGGATGAGTGCTTCGCTACCGGAACGGCGGCGGAGGTTATTCCGATCACTGAAATCGACGGTCGGCTTGTTGCCGACGGCAAGCCCGGCCCGATCACCAGGCAACTGATCCAGGATTTTATCGATTATCGGAACAGGGATTGACCGAAATCGGTCGTCTGGAATTGAATTGCGTTTGCTCGTCGCGCTGCAGATGAGGGCATATCAACACTGCCAGTTGCACCTTTGCTGTAAAATGGGTGTGATGTGCCGACTCTGCCCGTCATGAACCTCGCATCCTGTTGATAATCGTGAGCGCCCAATCGGTCGCTTCCCGTTCTGCGCATTTCCGTCGCTCAACCGGAACGACGCCGTTGCCCGGCCGATACATCCAGCGATATGCGCAAGGTGGGATCGGCATGAGCGGATGGCATTTAATCGTGGGGATCGTCGTCGCCGCCACTGGCTCCCTTATGTTCCTGAGATTCGTGGCCCTCGACCTTGCGATGGCTTCAGCGGCGCTGGTCATTCTCGATAAGCGGGAACGCAGGGCGTACCAGAAGCGCATGGAACAGGGGGATTCGGAAATGGTCCAGGAGGGGCAGATCGATGTGGTGAGGGCGTAATCCGCGGCCGGGGATGAGGCGGTGTGGAATCGGTCTGGCGTTTCAGGCCAAAGTCGGCCGATGCAGACGAAGGTTGACGTTCCGGCGGCGTGACATAGGATTCTGATGGGTTCGCAGGAGTACGCGGCATCCGCCGTGCCTGTGCGATCCCGGCTCTCGCAACAGTGCTTCGAGTTGCGCAGTTTGGTTAAATGGGGAAGTCCGATGGCCGGTTTACCGGGACGTTTCTCGCAGCTTAGGTGGCTCCAGAACGTGATGTGCCTGGCCGCGATGATCGGTGCGTTCATGCTCATCGGTCTTGGGGTTGCGGGCTATGGTTCGTTGGAGAAGGCGCCGAACGTCTGGATGATTGCGGCGGGTGGATTCACCTTGTTCATCGCCGTCATGCTGTTGACGTTCGTGCCGCTGATCCTGAAGCTGGAGTCGACCGTCAACCGCCAGTTCGGCGAGATCCGTGATTTGACGGATGCACTCACGCGGCATACGAGACTGCTCGAGTTGATCGTGGAGAACACGCGGATTTCCGATACGGCCAAGTCGCTGGCTCATCGTGGACAGGAGTTGGATGCTCTTCGCGGTGCCATTCGCGATGATGTGCGTAACGAGAAGTGGGAACTCGCGCTGAACCTGATCGAAGAGATGGAACGGCGGTTTGGCTACAAGGAGGAAGCGGACCATTTGCGAGAGGAGGTCGACGAGGCGCGTAACAGTGCGATCGAGGCCAAGCTCCGCGAGGCGATCACACTCATCGAGGGTCACTTCGAGATTCACGAATGGGATCTTGCCCAAGCCGAGATCGATCGTCTCCTGGTCGCTCTGCCGGACCATACTCGCGTCTTGTCCTTGCAGGATCGGATGGGAGGGCTGAAGGAACAGCACAAGCGAGAGCTCATGCTTGCGTGGCAGGAGGCGGTTCGCCGGTGCGACACGGATCACGCAATCGACGTTCTCAAGGAACTCGACCAGTACCTTTCGTCTGCCGAGGCCGAGGCTCTACAGTCGTCCGCGAGGGATGTGTTCAAGGAGAAGTTGCTCCAGCGAGGCGTGCAGTTTCGTTTCGCCGTGACGGAGAAGCGGTGGACGGACGCGTTGAACATCGGGCTCGACCTCATTCGTGAGTTCCCCAACGCGCGGATGGCCGGCGAAGTCCGGGACGTACTCGACACTCTCCGAGACCGTGCCCGTGCCGAGGCCGAAGCTGCGGCCACGGAGTTGCCGGAGATGTCGTCTTGAATCCCACCGCCAACCGGGCCGTGTCCTCTTCTTACTGAAATACGCGCCCGCCGCATACGTGATTAACCCCGCCCCCTGCCTTGTCTCACAGCAGGTGCATCTCGACAAAGTTGTCAAGATCCTAGTGGCGTAGCATGGTCTCGTTGCGCGCAGCGCTTCCTCACGTAACCGTCCGCTCCCAGGGCTTTGATCGGATCTACCCCGACATGTGATGCAGCGCGCGTGCGTCAGTATGGGGCGCTTTTCTGTGTTATTCAGTCGCGTCCGGTATGAGTCGATACGGCATTAACGAGCGCGCGGCGACCGCCTGTGTGACGGTATGCGTGTGTGTTTATCGAACCACCGGGGAATCCCGGTTTGCCATGAAGGGACTATGGCCGTCGAGTCTCCACAACACGCGGATCGGCATGTAGAGACCCGGGCGTCGCGCCACCTCTTGGGGGCTGCGCTGAGTCTCCAGTGCAAGGCAACGATCCTGGTCGTCATCCTGACCTTGTTGGTGACGGTCGGCGTGTCGGGATACCTTCTTAGATCGAGCGGCGAGCTGGCTCGGTACGAACACGACGCGCATGTTGTCCAGGTGGCGGCCCTGCTGGCCAAGGCGGCCGTTCCACCGATGGAAGTCGACGATCTCGAGGCCCTGCAAACCCTGGCGAGCGAGTCGGTAAACGGAGAGCCGTTAGTGTATGTCATCTTCTTTGATGAAGATGGTCGAAAGCTCGCGGCGGCAGAGGATAGCGAGGAAGGGGTCCTACAGGAACTGGACGGCGAAATGAAGGGGCACGTCCCGGTCCCTGGTCGTCCCGTCTTTCGAGCCGGTCCCGGTGATGCGTCGGTTTTTCTGGATGTGACGTACCCTGTTTCGTCGCGAAATCCGGTCCAGACGGTTTCGGAGGCAACCGGGGCGACTGCGCCGTCGGTCCTGCTCGGGTACGTCCGTGTCGGGATGGTCTCTGATTATTGGCATGAGACCATGGCGAGCAAGCTGGACCTTGTGATCGGCGTCGGGATTCTGGCCACTATGGCTGCGATTCCTTTAGGTTTCCTGCTGGTTCGACGGATCGTTCGTCCGCTGGACGGGTTGGCGGATGCGATGCTCCGTTTTTCTCAGGGTGAGCTGGACGTTCGCAGTCCTGTGAAGCGTAGTGACGAGATCGGGCGTCTGGGTTTGGCGTTCAATCGTATGGCCGACCAGCAGCAGGCCACACACGACCGCATCGTGCGGCTCAACGCCGAGCTGGAGCGCCGCGTTGTCCAGCGGACGCAGCAGCTTCGTGAACTCGCCTCCCGGGATCCACTGACAGGTCTCTACAATCGTCGTTACTTCAACGAAACGCTCAAGCGCCGGTTCTCTGAAACGCTGCGTTACCAGACGGATCTGTCGTGTTTGATGATGGACCTGGACGGTTTCAAGGCGGTCAACGACGCGTTCGGGCATCAGTTGGGGGACGAGTTGCTCGTTCTGACGGCGAATACGATTACCAGTCAATTGCGTTCTGAGGACGTTGCTGCGCGGTTCGGTGGCGACGAGTTCATCGTCCTTCTGCCCCAGACGGAGGCGGGTCGAGCTCGCGTGCTGTGTGAACGCATCATCGAGCAGTTTGCAATCGATGTCATGGAGCGGCTTCCGCAGGTTCGTTCCAGTATAAGCGTGGGGATTGCCAGCCTCCCCTCGCTGGACATCAAGAACCCCGACTTGCTGATTCGTGCGGCGGACCATGCGATGTATGAGGCCAAGGCGGCCGGCAAGAACTGCATCGTGGCGGCCACGTCCGTGTCGGCGTCCACCCCCTCGTAGGCGAAGCCTTCCTGAAAAAGGCGGGATAACGGGCCTCCCGGTCCGAATTATAGAAGGAGGCGGCGTTTGTAATCGCCGTGCGCGTCGCCGTGCGCTACACTGCGGTATAGAATTCGGCGGAACGTGAATCCGTTTGTCCAAGGACGATCCGCCTTAACGCGATGGAGGGAGTCATGCTCGCAGCCATCGGACAGTATGTGGGTGGGAAAGTGATCACGGCACTTCTGGTCGTGTCGAGTGCCGCGACCGTGATCTGGTTCTGGAGGCATCCGGAACAGCTTGCGACGATCTGGCTCACCGTGAAGTATGTACTGGTGTGGCTCGGCTTCGTGCTTGTCCTTCCATGGGTCAGTTTCTTCGTTACAACGTGGGTCGTGTCAAAGGAGTCGAACACGGCTGCGGCAATCATGCTGGTGGGTTATGTGCTGGCTGACGCGGTCGTTGCGATCTTGCTGATGGGTGGGATCCGAGGGCACAACACGCTGACGTGGTTTGTCGTGTTGCTTGGCTTTCTCTCGGCAGGAGTTTATAATTTCAAGGTTTGCGAGTATCAGGCTGTTCGATTGGAAGAGTTCTAGCCCTCGACCACCCTTGAATCTGTGGGCTGGGTGGAATCGAGATGCGTGTCCCCCTCTTCAGAGGTGGGAGACATGGCGATTCGTGTCCCCCACGCCTGAAGCCATGGGCCACCCGACCGACTGAGCGTGCCGGCGAAAGGAGCGGGCGATGTCCGCGTTGCAAGAAGGTGATCGGATCAGCAACTACCTGCTCGAGGAGCGCCTGGGGGCTGGGAGCTTCGGCGAGGTGTGGCGTGCGCGACACCACATGTTCGATGATATCGTCGCAGTCAAGGTTCCGACTGATCCGCAATACGTCCGCAACCTCCAGAGGGAAGGTGTCGCGGTCCATGGGCTGCGACATCCGAACATTGTTCGGGCAATCGATCTGGATCCGTATGCCGATCCGCCGTATTTCGTTATGGAATATGTGGATGGCCCGTCCGTTCGTGCGGTAATCGACGAGCGTGGAGCGAGCTTTCCGGTTCGTGCGGCCGTGACGATCCTGCGAGGTATCCTGCAGGCGTTGACGGCGGCGCATGATGGTGGACTGGTGCACCGTGACGTCAAACCGGCGAACATCCTTCTGCATCAACCTCCGGAGGACCTGGCCTCGATCACGGAACAGGCGGTGAAGGTGACTGATTTCGGTCTGGGCCACGTGGGTGGCACGACGACGCAATCGATCCTTCAGAGCGGCAGCGAGATCACGGAGGACGGCCGGAGCGTCGCCGGGACCTTGGCTTATATGTCTCCCGAGCAGAAGGAGGGGGGCAAGCTTGATGCGCGAAGCGATTTGTATGCGTGTGGGATTATGCTGTTCGAGATGCTGACGGGTGAGCGACCTCAGGGGCATGACTTGCCGAGTTCGCTTCGCACCGAGGTGCCGGGATACCTGGATGAGTGTTTCCGCCGAAGCTACACGCGGTTGGAGCGGCGTTATGTCTCGGCGCGGGAGATGCTCGGTGCGTTGACGGGGTTGAAGGATGTGTCAGCACCGGCGCCGGTTTCGCCCATGCCCGTCCGAGGGACGGGCCGGCGACCGGGGGCCGAGTGCACACAGTGTCAGGCGCGCGTCGAGCAGGATGATCAGTTCTGCATTCGCTGTGGGCATCAGGTTGCGGCGTCGGTGCCGCGGTGCCCGGCGTGTCAGGGTTACGTCCGTTCGAGCGATCTTTTTTGTATGTTCTGCGGCAATGATCTGCGTGTGCTTCGTCAGTGATGTCGGGACCGGTCCATGCAAGGCGATTTTCTGATAGTCTTGTTGTTGGTGGTGGTTGGATGCGCCGCGCTGCTGTTCGGCGTGATCTACATGTTCTGCCAGTTTTTCGCCCGGATTGGACGTGGGCTGGTAGGCATCATCGCGCCGGGTCGGTCGGCGGGTTCGGATGGGCAGGTGCGGCGGTGTTCGCGCCCGCAGGTCTGCCAGAATAAGCGGTGTCGGAAGATCGAGTATCGTGCGGCGCGCTTTTGCAGCCAGTGCGGTACTCGATTGAGGTGAGTGAGCGCGTCTGGTGAGGTGATAGCGGTTTATGGCTAAGGACGCTGCGAAAGCCCTGCAGTATGAGACGGCGTTTCTGTCGGGCGTGGAAACCAATCTGGAGTCGGCGAAGGGACGGTACTTGCGCGGCTCGATCTGGCAGCGGTCGCAATCGGATGACGGCGATCGACTGCGTGCCTTGCTGGCCTCGAACCGGATCTTCGACCGTGAGCGACTGAAGTCGCTGCCGGCGAACCGGCGTGTGGCGCTGTACGGGTTCGAGAGGCGTTTCCTGTTCGGGAAGCGACGGACGGGTGTGGCGATTGCCTCCGTGTTGTCGCCGCTGAGTCACTATGCTTCCACGCCGGATGCGGACGCGCCACCGATCGGACTCGGAGAGCTGATGGACCACGTGCGAAAGCTCGTGGGTGACACGCGCGTGCCGCATGTGATCGGCGTCTGCTGTCCGACCGGGTTGACCGAAGAGGCACGAAGTGCCCGAGTCGACCTGCCCGACGTGGTTCTGGTGCTGATCGAGCCCGAAGAGCACGGCGGGTGGCGCACCCGTGCGGCCAGCGACGGAGTCGAGACTCAGGTTATCGAGTTGTTCGATCCGGAAGGGGCTAACGAAAAGGTGGAGCGGGTACGTGGTCTGATCGAAGAACAGAGTGTCGATCTGCTGACCGGCGGCCTGTCGCTTTCCTCGGTGATGGGTAAGACGAGCCTGCCGAAGGAGGTCGTGCAGAAGGGCTTCGAGAAGGTTGCGGCGAGCGATCCGGAGTTGAGGTTGAGCGAGAAGGAGGGGGAGTTTCTGCTGTTCCGCGGTGCGCCGGTGCAGCGTCAGGAGAGAAAATCGATGAACGTCATCGAGCGAATCAGGCAGCTGTTCTCCGGTGAAGGCGCCGAGGCCGAGAAGATCAATCTGCTGGCCGAGCGCCGCGCCGGGTTGGCTCAGCGCCGCGACCGGATCTACGAGGATATCGGGAAACTCGAGAAGAAAGAGGCCGACCTGTTCGAGCAGGGCAAGGCGGCGACGTCCCAGGTGCCACGGCGGCGGCTGGCGGCGCAGCTTGCTCAACTACGTAAGGACATCGCGCGGCAAAACGCGACAGCCTCGATGCTGAACAAGCAGATCGACATAATCAGCACGGACATCCACAACCTCACTTTGATCCAGCAGGGTGAGTTGGCGAAACTGCCGGATACGACCGAGCTGACGGAGAACGCCGTCAAGGCCGAGGAGATGCTCGAGACGCTTGTCGCGGACGCCGAGCTGGTGGGCAGTCTGGAGACTGGGATCGAGGAATCGTTGACTAGCGAGGATGAGCAGGCGATTCTTCGCGAGTTCGAGCAGGCGTCGGAACCGTCGTCGGCCGGGAAGGAACCGACCCAGGCCACCGAGGTGCCGCCGGCTTCGGTGCGGCCCCAGTCGGAACGGGCGGCGCCGCCGCCCGAGCGTGAGTCGGACGTGGATGAACCGCCGGAGCCGGATTCCGGGCAGCGCCGGGCCGACGCCGAGCCGAACTGACAACAATGCGTCACTCTCTGTACAATCGTTGGTTGAGCGGTCCGCCGCAAATTGGGAGGTTCGAGACACCCATGGCGTTTATGGAGTGGCTGACCAAGCGCAAGAAGCGTTTGTCGCAGATGACCCGGACTGAGCTGCGCCGGCAGGTGGCATGTTCTCCTTTCGGGTGGATAGGTCCCTGATGAGGAGCGTGTCTTATGATTGGGGTGATTGAGGGACGTGGCGAGGAGATCAAGGAAGTCTGCCGCAGATACGGTGTTTCGAAGCTCGAGGTGTTCGGGTCGGCGGTCGACGGTGAGTTCGAGGAGGATCGAAGTGATGTCGATTTCCTGGTGGAGTTTCTGCCCGGGCAGGATCTGGGACCCTGGCTCTCGCATTACTTCGATCTCAAGGTTGCGCTCGAGCGTCTCTTGGGGCGGACCGTCGATCTGGTGATGTACGGGGCCATGAAGAACCCGCACTTCATCCGGGAGGTCAATCGCACGCGAAGGACGGTGTATGCGGCCTAAGTCGACCAAACTCCTTGACGACATCCTGGACGCTGCCACGTTCATTCTGCAGGTGGCGCACGGCAAGTCCCTGGACGACTACCGGAGCGACCGCCTGCTCAGGCAGGGCATCGAGCGGAACTTCGAGATTATCGGCGAGGCGGTGAACCGTCTGATGCGCGTCGATCCGGACACTGCAACGAGGATCGAACATGCCTCTGTCATCGTCGCATTCCGCAATGTTCTGGCCCACGGGTATGACCTAGTCGAAGTTGAGCGGATCTGGCAGACGATCGTTGATGATGTTCCCATACTGCAGCGCCAGGTCGAGGCGTTATTGCGAGACGGAGGGGCTGTATAGGTGGTTTCTCGGCCGACGCCGAGCCGAACTGACAACAATGCGTCACTCTCTGTACAATCGTTGGTTGAGCGGTCCGCCGCAAATCGGGAGGTTCGAGACACCCATGGCGTTTATGGAGTGGCTGACCAAGCGCAAGAAGCGTCTGTCGCAGATGACCCGGTCGGAGCTGCGCCGGCAGGAGCTGCTGCTGGAGAAGGATCGCAAGCAGCTCCTGGGCAAGATCAGCAAGCTCGCGAAGGATAAGCAGGAACTGTTCGAGCGCGGGGCGGGCGAAAGGACACCTGAACTGCGGCGCATGTTCGCGCAGGAGTTCGAGCTTCGCACTTCCGAGCAGCTCATGCTCAGCCGCCAACTCAACATCCGCAGCAAAGAGTCCATGACAGTGTCACGGCTTCGGATGCTGCGCGAGAACGCGGATCGTGCGGGGCAGTCGGGCAAGCTAGGCCTGATCGGTGAGTCGGATATCCTCCGGCTCGGGAAGATGATCGAGTCCGATGCGGTCAAGGCCGAGGTGTACCAGGAGCGGCTCGACGAGATTCTCTCCGTCGGTGCGGCCGCCGATGAAGGTGCGGCTGGTCTCAGTGAAGCCGGGGAGACGGTGATGAAAGTGTGGGAGAAGATGGACGCCGGCGCGATCACGGATGCGTCGGAAGGCTTCGACGAGGCCGACCGGTCGGTGCGCGAGCGACACGCGATGCCGGAAGAATAGAGCCGATTGCCGATTGCGGATTGGGGATTGGGGATTGAGTTGTGCGAGCGGGGTAGTCGGCAGGGATGAGCAGCCACTCGAGACAGCTTAGGAGGAGCTACGTCAATCGCCACATTGCCGGCGTTTGTGGTGGGATTGCGGAGTATTTTGACCTTGATCCCACGGTTGTGCGTGTCGCGTATGCCCTGCTGTCTATATTCTCGGCCGGGTTTCCGGGAATACTGGTCTACCTCATCCTATGGATCATGATTCCCAGCCGGGAGTATTATTGATTGGGGATTGCGGATTGGGGATTCGCACGGTTTCTCGCCGACTTCCAGTCGCCAAAGAGCGGACGGCGATAGTACCCTATGGAGACCTTTGACTTATGTCCTTGTTCAAGTCATCCGAGGAACGTCGCATCGAGCGGGACATCAAGATTCGCCAGGGGATTAGGCGGATCGAGAAGGCCATTCGCGAGCAGGGGAAGTTTCAGGACGAGTTCATCAAGAACGCGCAACGCGCCAAGAAGATCGGTGACACGTCGCAATACGTTTTTATTCGCAACTCGCTCAAGAAGACGGCGACTGTCCGCAAAATACTCGAAAGGCAACTGCTGTCCGTCAAGAACGCGTTGCTGATCAAGCGACAGGCTGAGGCGTCGGCGGATTTCGCCAGCAGCATGGGCATCATGGCCACCGAGATCGGGCGGATGTTCGGTGAGACCGATCTGATGAAGACTCAGGCCGACTGGGAGAAGGCAATGGTCCAGTCGCAAACGATGGAGGAACGTATGGAGATGTTCCTCGACACGATCGAGGACGTTGCCGCCCAGGACGTGGAGATGAGTGCGGCCGGTGAGGCCGTCACCGACGCGGAGATCGATCGGCTGATCGAGGCGGAGGCCGAGGCGGACCACCAGAAGGAACTCGACAAGCTGGCCGGGCTGCGGGCGGAACTCGATTCGCTCAAGGGGGAGGGGGAGAAGCAGAAGTAGGAAACGTCAAAACGTCAAAACGTCGAAACGTCAAAATGTCTAAAACGTTGAGGCGTCGAAACGGGGGATGGGGGCATAGGGTGGTCCGTTTGACGTTTACTGACGAGGAAGTCGGTTCCACTGCGGACTATTGAGGGAAGCAGGTGGGTCAGGTGACCCACCCTACAAGGAGCACCGGTTGAAAACCGGTGCCACATAGTTGCGCCGCTTCGCTCGAAGTGCCCGAGCGATTGAATAACAAGAGGCCGATATGGTAGCGATGAACGAGGTCGAGGCGTTGGCACAACGGATTGTCGAGGTTTTTGACCCGGAGAAGATCATTCTCTTCGGCTCGCATGCCTACGGTACGGCGAAGGAATACTCCGACGTGGACCTTCTAGTCATCATGGCCTTTGAGGGCAGCGGATTCGATAAGTCATTGGAGATTCTGGATTGCGTCGACCCCCGATTCGCAATCGATTTGATCGTGCGCCGGACGGAGGACACCGAGCGCCGTTACCGTGAGTTTGACCCCCTTATTCGGGATGCTCTTGACCAGGGACGAATCCTCTATGAACGGGACCGTCAAGGAGTGGATCGCGAAGGCTGAAGGCGATTTCGACGTCGCACAGCTTGTGTTGCGCGCCGATCTTCGCCCGAACTACGACGCAGTGTGCTTTCACGCACAGCAATGCGTCGAGAAGCTCATGAAGGCCGTCTTGATCCATCACGCCACAAAGCCACCCCGCATTCACGATTTGGTGGCGCTCGGGGAAGTGGTTCAGCCCGTCCAGGGATCGTGGACGCCACCTGTACGAGAACTCCGCTTCTTGACGCAGGGGGCGATCCTGTTCCGTTACCCCGGCGAATCGGCGACGCGAGAAAAGGCCGAAACAGCAGTGGCGTTTTGTGGACGGCTTCGGGATGAACTCATGGAGTTCATGAAGAGTTAGGGCGGGGCACGACGGCCGGATGGCGCCCCTGAGAGAAGCAGGTGGGTCGAATGACCCGCCATACAAGAGTGATTCGCCGGCTGGAAACCGGTGGCACACAGTTTCGGTTCGGGAGAAGCCGAGTTCATGGTGGCGTTCAATGGCATCGAGATTCCGCAGCAGGCCGTGGCCGAGTTCTGTCGGCAGCATAGGATTCGCCGGCTATCGCTGTTCGGGTCGATTCTCCGGGAGGACTTCGGGCCGGACAGCGATATCGACGTTCTGGTCGAGTTCGAGCCGGGCACACGCGTCGGGCTGCGATTCTTCACCATGGAGCGGGAGTTCTCGCAGTTGCTCGGCCGCAAGGTGGACCTCAACACCCCGGGCTTCCTGAGCAGGTATTTCCGCGATGAGATCCTGGCGGAGGCGGTGGTGCAGTATGACGCGACATGACGATCGGACGAGGTTTCGCCACATGCTCGACCACGCCGTCGAGGCGGTCGAGATGATCCGTGGGCACACTCGCGGGGACTTGGACAAGGATCGAAAGCTGAATCTCGCCCTGGTGCGCCTGGTCGAGATCGTCGGCGAAGCCGCCGCGCGCGTGACCGATGCAGAGCGAAGTCGACATGCGGGAATCCCCTGGGAAGACATCGTCGGCATGCGAAACCGCGTCGTCCACGGTTACGACGAAGTGGATTTCGATATCCTGTGGGATGTAGTAGAGCTGCATCTGCCACCACTGGTCGCCGAATTGCGTCGCGTGATTGGAGAGAATTGATCACGATACGTGGTACACAGAGAAACAGGTGGGTCGAATGACCCACCCTACAAGGAGCACCGGTTGAAAACCGGTGCCACACTCAGTCCCTCCTTTGAAAGGGGGGAGGTAGGACATGGCGGTTTCGTTTGCGACATTTGAACGGCTGAAGGGCAAGGGCGTCGCCGCGTACAAGAACGGCGACTACCTGGCGGCCAAGTCGTACCTGGTCGATGCGGCCGAGTGCATGCTGGAGCTGGCGGAGAATGCCAAGACGCCCGAGGCGCAGCGGCAGCACGAAGAGCTGGCGGCCGAGTTGATCGATCTCGCCAAGGACAGCGAACGGTTGCACAAGTCCGGCGGCAAGAGGCGCGGATCTCGCGCCGGTCGTCAGCGCGAGAAGGAGAGCGATTCCGGCGCCGACGCATCCGACTGGATCGTCAAGGACAAGCCGACGATCGGCTTCGACGACATCGCCGGGCTCGAGGACGTGAAGGAAGACATCCGCCTCAAGATGATCTACCCCTTCTCACATCCGGAGCTGGCGCGGAAATACGGCATCGCCACGGGCGGCGGCGTGCTGCTCTACGGTCCACCCGGGACGGGCAAGACGATGATCGCCAAGGCCATCGCGCATGAAATCGAGGCCACGTTTTTTGTCGTCAGCCCCGCGCAGATGCTCAGCAAATGGGTCGGTGAGGCCGAACAGAATATACAGAAGCTCTTTGATGCTGCGAAGGCGGAAGACAAGTCCGTGATCTTTCTTGACGAAACCGAGGCTCTTGTACCAAAACGTAAGAGCGACAGTTCGGCGGTGATGCAGCGAGTGGTTCCGCAGATTCTACAAGAGCTCGAGGGATTTGATCGGCAGGGTGATCGGGCCCTATTATTTGTTGGGGCGACGAACAAGCCGTGGATGCTGGATGAGGCCATCCTCCGCCCGGGTCGGCTGGATGCGAAGGTCTACGTCGGTTTGCCGGACGCCCCGGCGCGGTTTCGGCTGCTGGAGATTTACTTCGGCAATCTGCCGCTGGGGGATGACGTCGATTTCGGCGAGTTGTGCGATCGATTGGACGGGTATACGGGAGCGGACATCAGGAATATTGCCCAGCGGTCGGCACAATTACCCTTTATGGAGGCCATCGGCGGCAAGGAGGCGAGGCCGATCTCACGGAAGGACATCGTGACGGTGATCGAGGCGACGCCGCCGTCGGTGAATCCGGCCGACGTGGTACGCTACGAGAAGTTCGCCGACGGTCGGAAGTGACGGTGAATAGGTAGGGTTGGAAACGCCATTCGTCCTACGGTGTGCCGCTGCTCTGTGAGCAGGTATGTGTTTGGCACGGTAATCGGGTGGCATGGGCAAGGATCGGCTGCAGCGAAATCTCCCATCCGGAGACAAAACTTGCCGGCGATCCTTGCCCGTGCGGGCGACGCGCTTACGAGCAACACGGGCAAGCTGCACCGCGGGGCTTCGGCGACGCCTTGTCCTGGTTAAGTAAGCGGTTGCCCGGCTGATTAGCCCCGCTTCCGCTTGCCCATGCCACCCATCGCTAAACACATGGGCGAGCAGTGTGTTCAGGCTGGGTGTCATCGTGGTGTTTGCACTGCTGACACAGCAGTGGCACGCAACGTACGGTTGCATGAAATGATCGTGAGGAGGGGAAGTAGGGTGTTTTATGCTCAGTGGTAAGTTCGATCCTCATCTGTTCTTTCAGGACAGCAACAACGTGGCGCTCGGTGTCCCGGCGTCGGAGCTGTTCGGGTTGCTGAAGCGATCGTTG
>JAUXGE010000251.1 GCA_030622435.1 Planctomycetota bacterium | reverse complement strand
GATCCTCGCCAGCCTCGCCGCCACCTGCCACCAGCGAGGGCAGGACCTCGTCGATTTCCTCCGCCCGTCGCTCCTACTGCCGGCCAGCGTCACGTCCATGGGACGCTAAACACGTACTCGGCGGGGAAAGCCCCGTGAACGGGGCTGCGGGCGTGTTCCGAAGCCGCCTAAACTGTGAGCACCCCCTTGGAAGGGTCGAGGACCCGGCCGATTGACGCACGGGCACAAGCCGGTAGACTGCGGGTCGAGTCGGTGTGTCCGACGCGTGCTGGCGTGGTCGCGTCATTGGTACCGGCCCGAGCGAACCCAGGTTTTCAATTGGAGTGGGTCCATGAAAGGGTCTTATCTGTTTCGGGCGGTGAAGTGGCTGGCCCCGGGCGTTATCCTGCTCCAGGCCGCCGGCTGCGACTGGGCGGTGTGGAACGAGATGGTACAGACGGTGCTGTTGGGTGTGACGGCCGCGGGCAGCATCGCGATTCTTCAAAACATCTAGGGCTCGGCCAGCCGTCAGACAATGCGTTGTGTGGCCTGTGGCTTCGGCGGTGAAGGAGGCTGGGTTGCCCATGGCTTTGGCCGTGGGGAACTCGAATCGTCGTGTGCCCCACCCTCTGAAGACGTGAGGCACCAATCCGCGTGCATCCCCCTTGAAGCAGCCTTGACGCAGCAATAACTGTCTTCACTGGTGGGCCAGCTGCCGGCGGCACCTGAACGTGACCGCCAGAGATGTCCGAGACCGGTGATTCGGAACCGGGACAGCATTCCAAAGTCGGTATGCGCGCCGGGCAGGGCATCCGCGACTCGGCCCTCCCGTGGGGGGCTCGGCTAACCGCATTGACGCCAAGCCCATCTTCCCTATACTCACCTTGCGCCGACTATGGGGTGGCGAGGCTGTGCATTATGGCCGGTTCGACCGGATCAGAGCTTCCGGCTTGGATCGACGCCAGCCGCGCTCCCGTGGAATCGGACATACAGCACGGATACTGGCACTGGGAGCGAGTCTTACCGCGATAGGTCACCCTGCCTCGGCAGGTATTTCCCCATGCATTGACTGGGAGTCACCGATGCGTATCACCGCACGAGTTCTGCTCAGCCTAAATCGCCCCGGCGTCTTGGCGCTGGCCGCGATCATCGGCGTGTTGGGCCTTTCCCCCACCGGCATCGCCCAAACCGACCAGCCGGGTCAGACCGCAGCCAAGGTCGACATTCCGGCCGACACTGCGATCGAATCATTGTTCGCGGACTTCTTGCACTACGCGCGTATGGGTCGCTTTGCCGTGGCCGATGCGTATGCGCAGGCACTGCTGGACCGCCCTGATCTCGATCCGGTCAAGGTGCTCGAGGTGGCCGACAAGGATCGGGAGAGCCTCGCCACCTTGCTCATTCTGATCAAGAACTCCTCGATCGGAGAAAACGCCGCGCGCGTTCTCGACTTGATCCAGGAGGGGGAACGTCAGAAACGTCAGTCATCCGACCGAATTCAGAACAACATAAGGATGCTCGCAGGCGACCCACAGCAGGAGTATATCGCTCAGCGCCGGCTCGCCGAGTCCGGCGAATACGCCATACCCCCGATGGTGGCCGTACTGCTCGACCCAAGCGAGTCGGATGTGTCGCTGCGGGTGATCAACGCCCTACCGAACATGGGGAAAGCAGCCGTAAACCCGCTTGTGATGGCACTGTCCGTCGAGAACAACGATGTCCGGCTGAACCTGATCCGCGCGCTGGGTGCGATTGGCTATCCGCAAGCCATCCCCTATCTGCGGAAGCTCGAAAACGCGGCAATGTCCGAACAGGTCAAGACGGACGCCAGGTTGGCCATCGAGAGTATCGAATCCATCTCGGGACGGACCTTTCCGGGAACGCCGGCTGATCTGTTCTTCTGGCTCGCGCAACGCTACTACAATGACGACGACGCCGTCCGGGCCGATCCGAGGCTTGACGAAGCCAATGTCTGGTATTGGGACCGGGAGGTACAAGGGCTCGAGCGTATTGTCGTCCCGCGGCGACTTTACGGACAGATCATGTCGATGCGGTGTTGCCAGGAGGCGTTGCGTTTTCAGCCCGACCACGAAAGGGCGATCGCATTGTGGCTTGCGGCCAACATCCGCCGTGAGAATCGTCTCGGTCTGAACATCGAGAGCGGTGATCCCGAGGAACAGGGTGAAGTAGACCCCACCCGCCCTGACGTGTTCCCCCGCGCACTGTACTTCACGCAGGCGGCCGGTCCTCGATACGCGCATCGAGTACTGGGTCGGGCGGTTGGTGGCAACGATTCGGTTGTGGCTCTCGGAGCGATCGAGGCGTTGCGGATCACGGCCGGCGAAGCTTCGATGATCGGAACGGAGGATCTCAAACAGCCTTTGGTCGAGGCGCTCCAGTTCCCCGATCTGGTGGTGCGGACCCGCGCGGCTCTGGCGCTCGGGGCGGCGTTGCCCAAGTCGCAGTTCACGGGCTCGGCATGGGTGGTACACGTTTTGGCCAACGCCATCGGTTTGACGGGTCGTGAGCAGGTTGTCGTCGTGAACGCCGACGAATCGCAGCTTAACCGGATTGCCGGTGCTCTGCGGGACGGGGATCGCGATGTGATCAGCGATACGGAGTTCTTCCGGGCCTTCGAGCGGACACGCGGCGAATTTCAGGCGCTCACGGGATTCTTCATCGCGACGAACGTGAAAGAGCCGGGTGTACCCCAGGCTTTGCAACGGCTACGAGATGAGTTCATCTTCCGAAAAACGCCGGTCGTCCTCTTGACGAAGCCCGAGCACACCGTGCTTGTCGAGGAACTCACCCATTTCGATCCGTATGTCGAGCCGGTTGACGCCTCGGCGGACAGCGACGCCATCGAGGCCGCGTTCGACCGGGTCAGGGACCGCACCGGGCATATTCGGATCGACGCCGACCTTGCTCTGTCGCTCGCGCTCCAGGCAACTGAGACTCTTCGCCGTATCGCCGTGGATGGCCGGACGGTTTTCGATGTCGCCGTCGCCGAGCCGGCACTCATCGGAGCGCTGGCATCCACGGAAGAGCGACTGCAAACCCTGTCCGCTTCCGTGTTGGCCTTGCTTCCCACACCGACGGCTCAGCGGGCGATCGCCCACATCGCCCTCGACAAGGGAAACCCTGACTCACTCCGGATCGCCGCGTTCTCATCGATGGCCGAATCCGCCAGGAACCACGGGCACCTTCTGGAAGATGCGCAGATCGCCACGCTGGTCGACATCGCCCATGAGGATCCGGACCTGACGATCCGAACGGCCGCCAGCCAGGCCCTCGGCGCGCTCAACCTCCAGACCGGCAAAGCCAGCGAGATCATCCGCAGTTACCACGGAGGATGAGGCGCGGGCGAGTCCCTTTCATTGGCGAGGTCTGATGGATCCCGTTGACAAACTTGCCGGTGCGATTCGTGGTGCAAAGGCCGGGATCGCCTTTACCGGTGCGGGGATCAGCACGGAGAGCGGTATACCTGATTTTCGCAGCCCCGGCGGTGTCTGGTCGAAGCACAAACCGGTCTATTACGACGAGTTTCTCGCATCGCATGAGGCCAGGGTTCGCTACTGGAAGATGCGGGTTCAGTTGCATCGGGAATTCGGCGCCGCTGAGCCGAACGACGGGCATCGCGCGATCGCCCGGTTCGAGGATGCGGGTCACCTTACAGCCGTCATCACCCAGAACATCGACGGGTTACACCAGGCGGCGGGCAGCCGCCGGGTGATCGAGTTGCATGGTACGGCCTTGTCCGTCGAATGCATCGGCTGCCACAGGGAGTGGACGCCTGCCGAGGTGCTCCTGAGGGTCGAGGCCGGCGGTAAGGCGCCGGATTGCGAGGAGTGCGGCCAGCCCCTCAAATCGAAGACCGTTTCCTTCGGTCAGCCCATGCCCCAAGCAGAGATGGAGGAGTCGGCCCGACTGGCCGTCGCGTCTGATTTATGCCTGGCGATCGGGTCGTCACTGGTAGTCGAACCGGCCGCCTCGATTCCGCGACTGGCTACTGAGTACGGTGCTAAGCTCGTCATCATAAACAAGACTGAAACACCGCTCGACTACGCCGCGGATCTGATCATTCGTGAGCCCATAGGCGAAACGATGCGAGCAGTCCTGGATCGCATCGACGGCCGGCCCCGTTGAAATCGGCCGCTCGGATAGCTAGGGTGATTAATATCGCCAAGAGCGCCAAGAGCGCAGAGCAGTGATGGAAAAGAAGCTATGACAGAATCGGAGGCCTCCCCTTTCCGTCTATGTGTGAACCACTCGGCTCATCGCGACCGCCATACCTCTTGTTTCTCTGCGATCTTCGCGTGCTCCGCGGTGAATGATGCGGGATAGAGACGGTGCAGGCGATCTGGAGTGCATCCCGACGAAGAGGCAATATCCGTACGATGAAGCGGCTCTGCTTCCATTCAGGGTGAGATGCCGGAGGTGGCCAGGACGCATGGCGTGTGGGATAGTACCCGGGAAACGCTCGGGATTGGAGCATTCTCGGGTTTCGTGTAGCGACTATAGCGCCGCCCCTTGTGGGCGGCGCCTGCATCGAACTCGCGTCACCCACAAGGGGTGACGCTACATTAGGACCGAAGACGGTCTAGATGCTGTGTTCGTTCGAACAGGAGGATCATGATGGGTTTCGGTCGTTCTTTCCGCATCTGCCTGGGCACGTTGACCGTCCTTTCCTGGCTTGCGATGCCCGGACTCGCCCAGACACTGCCCTGGGATTTGTACGTAGATGATGCCTCGGCTTCGGCTTGCGACGCCGTGAACGCAGCGAACGCCGAATTGGTGGTTCTGAATACAACCGGTCAGCTCGTGCTGGTGACCGGCGAGGATCTCACTCTTCAGGACTCCTACGTTGACTTAGACGGTTTTGTGTACTTCGAGGAGGCCCAGGCCGGTGTCATCGGCTTTGCGCTCGATGGGGACGGAGTTCGGTCACTCTGGTGGACCTCGCTTACGGGGCACGTCGTTCACGTTGACGGGTTCACCGGCGTGCCGTCCGAAACCGACTTTCTCCCGACGGACTTCACTAACGCCGCGTGTGACGCCTGCGACTACTGGGATGATCCGCTGGTGTGCCCCTCGACGGACTTTCCTCCGATCACGATCAACTTCTGCGGCGCCAATAGCCTGGCGAGCCTGTCCTTGACCCTAGCGAGCCTAGGCTTTGTAAGCCTGATGCGCCGTCGTTCCGTGTGACGGTGCAAGAGGGGTGGCCCATGGCTTTATGCCGTGGGGGAGTCGAATCGCACATTCTGATTCTTTGCCGGGCCTCGGGTACGCGGCGTTTCGCCCTTGAGCTGCAGAAACCCAGCATCAACCCTCGGGTCTGCTGACCCGACCTACCTGGCTCGCTGCGCGGTGTCACGCGACACAGCCGAGGGCGGCTGGGCTACAGAGCGGGCATTGTGTAGCGAATAAGAACGTTGAACTCCTGTCTTCGATTGTAGTACACTGGTCCAAGCATCTTTAAGCGACGGAGGGACGAGGTTCGTTTCAAAGGCCTCAAAGCCGGTGTACGCTTTCTACGACGTCATCTACTCCGGCGGGGTGAGGGCGATCAGGCGAATCACGTGGATTTTGCAGCTCAGGGATGTGTATGCGCCGCAGTGAGGTTTACGGGTCAAGGTTGGTGGCGTTCAACGTCAACATGTGACTCGACGTCGAGCGGATCAACCTTCAAGGGAGGTTGGGAGGATGGCAAGACTCATATCAGTTGCCACGGCGATTACTGTGCTCCTTTGTTGCACCGTTGCATCGGCTGCGCCGCGGGATGAAGAGGTCTTTCGGCTCCCGCCGGAACTCGAAGGACGAGCACGGATCGTCAAGGTCCAGACCCCCAGGGCGGCCGATCCCAATGCCAAGGCGATGGATGGGCTAGCCGAGTGGGAACCGCCGGCTCACCCCGCGGACATCGTCATCGAGGTCATCAACGACGAGGCCGTTGCGCGCGGTGTGACGGCAACCGGTCCCGGCAACGAGGCCGTGGTCTTTTCACAGATGCTCGACTCCGGGTACGGATTTTTCCTCGACAACACGCCGGGGACGGTGCAGTGGCACCGGATGATCCCGGGGCTCGGCTTTCAACCTTCGAGCGACACGCTGTCGTCGTTCGTGGCGAGAGTGTACACCAGCGCTGACTCGATACGGTCCTTTGACGGCACTGGCGGCTTCACGTTGGAGCTGTGGGACGGCGATCCCCTCGGCGTGCACGATATTACCTGCTCGGCAGGCGGTGTTCCGGCCCCGATTCCCGGAACGACGTGCTCGTGGACCGACCTGCCCGAGGGCGTTGTCTATGATCTCAAGTGCATCTTCCCCGCGAAGGTTACGTTGAATTGCGATCGAGTTTTCGGTGTCGTGTGGTCTGATGACCTCTGCCGTTGGGCATGGCGTCTGTCCGAGGGCTTCATCCCTGGTGGCTCGGAGACCAGCCCGACGGTCGGTGCCGGTGACGCCCTTGGTATTATGTACGCCTGTGAGCAGTACGGCGAATGCGCCACGCCGTCGGGCTACAACGCCGGCTTCTGTTGCGAGGACCAGGGTGGCGACCCCGGCACGGTGCCCTGTGATCACACGGACGCGGATCCGAACAACTGGATTCCGGCCGGTGGTGGCTGCAATCCCGGCGTCGCACCGCATGCCACGTTCTGCCAAGACGACGCGGCCGACTACTTCTACGTTTTCGCGGACGATGCCCCGGTGTACTACAACAACTTTGTAGGCCGGCTATCGGCTCGGACGGAGTTCATCATGCAGGTGGTTCCGATGAGCGTTGACGTCATCCCGGGGGACGGACCATTGCCCTCTGACGTCACGATCAGTGGCAATACGGTCACGATCGATCAGGCGTATCCCGGTGCCGAGCGTCATCTGTGGTTCGAGATTCATGTCTCCGACTGGGATCCGGCTGACGCGGGTTTGACCGTGAAGGCGTGGCACGTCGGTCTTGATGCGTCCGGTTACTCCGCGGGTCTCAAGTGCACGCTGACGCCGTGGCGTCCCGCTTGCACGACCGACGCTGATTGCATTGCCGCGCAGGGGCCGATAGGGTGGGAGTGGTCCGCGTTGAAGGGCGGATGTAACCTTCCTGGTATTCCGCCGAACGTCTGTGCTGCCGGTTTTGCCGACGG
>JAUXGE010000062.1 GCA_030622435.1 Planctomycetota bacterium | reverse complement strand
GGACACTGCGCGGCCGGTAGCGATCAATGTGTTGGTCAGTTGTGTGACAACCCAACCGCTACATGTTTCCCCGAAGTACGATTCGCCCTGGAAAACACTGAGGGACAACGCCCCTTGACGGTCTTGGCAACCGCGGTCACATTGGATGGTGAGCCACTCCCTGATGGAACGTACACGTGGTTCATTGACGCAGTGGAGGCGGATGAAGGCCCGGTGGTAAACCATGTGCTCACGAATGGAGGCGTGCACTCCGTAGCACTGGCATTTACGCTCCTCGGCAGTACGGTATCGATCGCTTGCCGAAGCGTCGACATGGATGGTCCGACGGAGAGGGCGTACGTATGGCCGGTGATCGCAGGGAAGGTGCGCGACGATTCGGGTCGCGGCATCTCGGGTGCAACCGTCTCGGCGAACGCCGACGGTACGACGGCCGTTACCGACGTCAACGGCGACTTCACAGTACACGTCCCATACGACTGGTCTGGCGTAGTCACGGCGCAGCACGCGTCGTATGACGTAACGCCGGCAAATCAGGTGTATGAGGCTGTCCGAGAGGATCTTGGCGAACAGGAATTCACCGCAGTTGCCAACGGTGACGAACCACCGCCACCACCACCGCCTCCTCCGCCACCGGAATGCACAGAGAACGGCGACTGCGATGATGGGGCGTTCTGTAACGCGGCCGAGGTGTGCTCCGGTGGAGCGTGCGTGGCCGGTTCCGATCCGTGCTCGGGGCAGTTGTGCGACGAGAGCGCGGATGCGTGCGTCGAATGCCTCGGCCACACCGACTGCGACGATAATCTGTTCTGCACCGGTTTTGAAACCTGTCTGAACGGCGTGTGTCAGGCCGGTGTGGATCCTTGCCCCACAAACGAGTGCGATGAAGCCGGGGACATCTGCGTCGAATGCCTAGTTGACGCGCACTGCGACGACAGCGTCTTCTGCAACGGTGCCGAGACCTGTTCCGGTAACTCGTGCGTGGCCGGTGGCGATCCGTGTCCCGGCCAGTTCTGCGACGAGCTCCGTGATCCAGGCGATCGATGCGTTGACTGCCTGAACGACGCGGTCTGCGATGATGGATTCTTCTGCAATGGGGCCGAGGCCTGCAGCGACGGCGTTTGTGTGGCCGGTAGCGATCCGTGCCCGAGCCTGGTGTGTGATGAGACACAGGACAGGTGTGTGGGCTGCTCGTTGGACAGCGAGTGCGACGATGGACTTTACTGCAACGGCGACGAGACGTGCGTGGGCGGAGTGTGTCAGGCCGGCACCGATGCGTGTCCTGAGCAATGCGACGAGGACAACGATGCGTGCGTCGAGTGCCTCGTTAATGCGCATTGCGATGACGGAGTCTTTTGCAACGGCGCGGAGATCTGCGCCGCCGGATCATGCACCGCGGGCACGGCTCCGTGTGCCGGTCAGCTGTGCGACGAAACGGGTGACGCGTGCGTCGATTGCTTTGTCGACGTGGATTGCGATGACGGCGAGTACTGCAACGGCATGGAGACGTGCGACAGCGGCTCGTGCCAGGTGGGGCTCGACCCGTGTCCCGGCCAACTCTGCGACGAGGCCGGCGATCGATGTGTCGAGTGCCTGATCGATGCTGACTGCGACGACAATGCGTACTGCACCGGCTTCGAAAGCTGTAACAATGGCGTGTGTGAGGCTGGCACCGATCCGTGTCCCGTTGATGAGTACTGCGACGAATTTCTGGACGCGTGCGTCATCTGCCTGAACGACCTCCACTGCAGCGATGATGTGTTCTGCAACGGCGCGGAGATCTGCTTCGCCGGATCCTGCATCGCAGGTACGGCTCCCTGTGCCGGCCAGTTCTGTGACGAGGCCGGCGATCGATGCGTCGATTGCCTTATCGACGAGAACTGCAACGACGACCTATTCTGTAATGGCGTAGAGGTGTGTTCCGGCGGATCCTGCCAGGCCGGCAGCGACCCGTGCCCTGGTGAGGGATGCGATGAGGCGATTAACGTGTGCGTTGGGCCAGCACTTTCAGTCGGCCCCGGAGTCTTGGACTTCGGCTGCAGCCAAACCGAGCTGAGTTTTGAGGTTTGGAATTCGGGTGGCGGGGATTTGGACTGGGCGATAGAATACCAGACTGCGTGGCTGGAAGACGTCTTACCGTCGGTAGGTTCCAGCACTGCAGGCGAAGCGCGCCAGGTCGTAACCGCGAGGGTGAATCGTTCGGGCCTTGCGGACGGGACTTACGAGGAGGAAATCACGGTGCGTTCGGTCGATGGGCTCTTAACCGCCACAGTCCTTGTTGCCGTGACTTCTGGGTGCTCGATGTCTCCGATGACCACGGCCAGCCGAACGAGCGGTGTTGCTCCACTGGCGGTGTTCTTCGACGCCGTGAACACTGACGATCCGGCTTGGTCCAGCGGCGTTGCACAGCCTGCCGATGGCGACTATGCCAGCTTCCATTACGAGTGGGATTTCGGTGATCCCGGCAGTGGCACGTGGTCATACGGCCGGCAGCTTCCCGACGGATCCTACCCTGCCAAGAATGAGGCTACCGGCTACATTGCCGCCCACGTCTTCGAGACGCCCGGCTCCTACACCGTCACACTGGACGTAACCAAGACCAACGGCGACATCGAATCCTACGAGCAGGTGATCATCGTCACGGACTTGGAGACACTGACCGGTCCAAACGCCTGGACGACGTACTATGTCTCTAGCAACGTTGATGCCGATGGGAACCCCACTCCGGGGCCTGTCGGAAACGACGGCAACGATGGACTATCGCAAGACGCGCCATTCCGCACTTTCGGCAGAGCGATGTCAATGCTGGCGCCACGCGTGCGCGTGCTGTTCAAACGAGGTGATACCTGGACAATCACGACCGGGGCGATCTTTCCCACTGACGGCCCAGGGCTAATCGGCGCGTACGGCAGTGGGAACAGACCGGCCATCGTAGTTACGAGTAACGCAATCCCATTCCACATGCTAGATCATAAGGACTGGCGGCTTGTCGATCTCGACATCGTAGGCGCGTTTCCGAACTCAAGTGATGTTGGCATTCAGTCATTCAATAACAACTGTTTGGCCCTTCGGTGTAGGATCTCCAAGTGCCTCTATGGGTTGCGAGAGACCGGCGCTTTCACCGGACTCTTCATCGTGGATTGCGAATTTCTCGACAACGCCGACTACGGCATCTTCCTTGGCGAGGGAGATGAACTGATAGGACGGGTGGCTATGCTAGGCTGCAGATTCGATCAAGTAGCACATGAACACTTGCTACGCACATACCCTTCCAAGCTGGTCATCGGGCATTGCCAGTTTACGAATGGTGCTAGCACGAAACACCTCATCAAGATGTGTGCGTCGTTCTCTCCCGGGGCCTCCCGGTACAACATCATCTCGGATAGTCGGTTTGCCGATCCCGGTCCTGTGGGCTGGCTGGTTAGCATCGGGCCGGAGAACAGTCTTTCTGCGGAACTTCTTGAACACGTTCTGGTCGAGCGGAACGTATGGGACGTGGGCCATGAGACAAGTGGCAAGCTTCATATCCAGAGCCGAGGGGCCAACCATGTCACGATTCGCAATAACCTTTTTGTCGGTGGTGCAATCTGCATCTCCCCCGGTAACAGTGTCCCTGGCTTCAGCACATGGACAGACTGGAAGATCTACAACAACAGCTACTACCGTGAGAAGGACGAATACGCCCGCTTCATCAGCGTGGATAGCGGCGACACGATCCACTCATGGGTAGTCCGAAACAACGTCGTGTCCGCACCCAATACGCAAGACTCGATAAACACCCGCATACTCCGAACGGCGGACACACCGATCGGCGAGTTCTCATTCGATCACAATAATTGGCACCTGCCGAATGTGGCAGGCACTGAGTGGTTCCAAACCTCTGAAGGCAGCTACTCGTTCGCCACTTGGCAGGCGTCGCATATGGGAACCGGCTCCGTCACCGAAAACCCCTTATTCCTGGATCCCTCGGCCGCGAACCTTCGCGTCCAGACCAGAGCTCTCGGATATCTCTCGGATTCGCCTGTTCTCGATGGTGGAGGCGTGTCTCCCTTTGTACGCCACGATTATGATGGCGTCAGTCGTGGCGATTCTGCCTGTGACATGGGAGCATTTGAGGCGGCCCCGTAGCCCGATTGCTGCATTGTTGCCTACCACCCCTTGGCTGGAATCTTGTCGGCCTGGGACAGCGATCGGGTGCAGGGACTCTCGCGGCTAGACAACCGTGTGGCTCTGTCCGCCGCCGAGCGATGATGCTCATGTGCTTCGAGGGTCCATTCGGCTCGGAGCGCATACCACTTCTCCGCAGAGTGGGCCACTGAAGCCTGGCCGCCGTGGTGCAGCCGACACGTTCATCACCGCGGAGAAGACTGCTCAGCTTGTACATCGGGCGTGCCATGAACTCGGTGTCTAAGTACTGAACAGCCCGCAGCTCGTTTCTTGCTTCAATTGCGGCGCGGTTGCGCACATGGGTCACAACGGTGGCGTCAACCTCGGACGATATGGCGCGCACAGCGTTGTACCCCACAGATGGCAACGATGGCCATTCTGGATTGCAGGAATCTGACAGCAATAGCACTCGAGGCCCACTGCTTCCCGTTCCGAGTTTACTCAACAAGCTTGACAGTCTCCTCAGAATCAGGTCTGGCAGTCACAGAGGGGCATTCGAGCAAACGCCCAACCTGATTCCCGCCAATTGCTCACGCGCATATACGGCGCGCCAGGACAGGATAACGCCGACTCTATATCGGAAGGTTGACTTGGCATCCCGTCTTATGCAGCGACGTGTTCAGTCTGTTCCTATTTGTTTCCGGGCTATTGCTGTCACGCAGTGCCCATGCCTCGGATGCCGGGAACACTGAAAACCTGCGTTTGCTAGCACATCTGAGCATCCCTCTATCGACGCTGGTGAATGCACCTCAACACTCAATGCCTGGACATGCTCCAGCCACTTGGCGTCAGACGTCAGCAATTCCGCCTCCGCCCCTTCGATATCCATCTTGACGTAGTCGATCCGCCCCAGCTTGTAGTCACGGATAATCGTCTCGGGGCTGATGGCCGGGGCGGACTTGGTCGAACGCTCGCCACCCGTTTGCGGTCGGGTCACACTGAATCCCCACTCAGTATCCCCGGCGTAGGAAACCACACCATCTTCCGGCCATATTGCCGCGTGGATGATGTGGCACCGATCGCGGAACGGTTCCGTGTTGTGTCTCGCCAACTCGGCATTCGCCTTGTCCATTTCCACACCGATTACCGTCGCGTTCGGGTATAGCGCGGCCATGTGGGCTACCGTGTATCCCACATTCGCCCCCAAGTCCAGAATGACAGCCTTTGGTCTCAGTATTACCGGAGGCAAGTGGTACCTATTCCAGAAAGTGTCCCAGAGCACTGTCGAATCGGTTGTACCCGGGCGGCAGTACATGACCGCGCCACCGGTTTCCCTCAGACGTAGTGCGACGAGAGGCTGGCAGCTAGTGGGGTCCTTTCGGAGGCGTCTGTAGACAATCACGTCACGTAGCCCGGAGAAGACGCGAAGATAGCGAATGAACCAGAAAGCCTTCCTGAACGGGGCACTGATCACGGTTCACATTCCTGTAAGTCAACAACAGGACATTGCCGACGCACCCCACGCGGCGGCCGCGATTGATGATGCCGGTCGTGCGCTGCGAGGGTCCATTCGGCTCTGCGCGCGTACCACTTCTCCGCCGAGTGGGCTCCGGAAGCCTGGCCGGCGCGTTGCATGAGCGTAGCGAGTGTGCGACGGTCGTGATCCAAGTCACAAAGGCATGCCGTCAACTGGCTGACGTCGCCTCTGGCAACGTAGCGCCCATGTTTTGACTCGTCGATTACCTGGCGGGTGAACGGAAGCTCGTATGCCACCAGTGCACAGCCGCCGGCCATGGCATCGAACAGTGACCGTGGGGTTTCTTCTGCTTCTGACGTGAAGAGCAGAAGATGATATGAACCGATTTCGCGCAGTAACTCCGGGACGTAGGGCCGCGCGCCCAGGAAGCGTACAACTTGCTCGCCCCTCAAGGATCTCGTCAGTGTCCTCAGGTGGTCCTCGTCAGGGCCGTCACCGATGATGTCGAGTCGAATGTCTCGCCCTGAATTCGCCGCATCGACAACCGCTCGTATGGCATGATCGACACCCTTGAAATCCCTGAGTCGACCGAGTGCCAGACATCGAAGCGTACAGCCTCTCAGCGCGCCGCTGCACTTGGACTCCAAGTCGGCTGCACCTATGACATCGGAGGCGTGAAACGAGGTATCGTAGAAATCTTTCGCGTTCCTGGCGAATTGACCATAACGCTCGTGGAGAGACCGACCCTTCAGAAGCGACAGATCGGCTCGTTCTACCGCCCACTTTACCCTACGGTAGTAAAGGCCACTATACACCGCACTCTTCAGCTTCTCGTACCACGCCTTGTCACGTGCCAGGTCACGAAACCGCCTTACCATGTCACCGTCTTGCACAAACACCGTTGTTACACATGCGCGAAGGCCGGCACAGAAACCGAAGAAGGCGAACGGTTGCCAGAGATTGCCCATCCCCGCATGGACGACTTCGGAACTTCTAGCGAGTTGGTCGCATTTTGCGCGAATATCGGCGTAGTGCCTCCAGAAGTGACGAGCCCGCCACCGGGCGTCACCCAGACTCACGAACCGGATATCGTCGATGCTCTCACTGAGAGACTGAGGAACCTGTTGGCCGATAGGTCCGTCGCCAGGAGGCAACTCGGGAGCAGCTACCGTGATCCCTCCAAACTGACCGTCAAATGAATCACGCAGAAGCATAAGAGATCTGCCCCAGTCGCTTGCCACTTCGCAAGAATCTGGGTCCGTACGCCGAAACGGGACATTGATAATAACAGTGTACATTGACACACAGTCTCGTGGAGACTACTCGCCCCGAGTGTCAGAATCTAGCTGTGAGTAGAGATCAACCCGCATGTGTGGGGTGCGGGACCTTGTTCATGAAGATGCCACAAGGTCAATCCCACACACATGCACACTTGGCTTGTGGAGTATCAGGTACATTCTCGCTGCGTAGCCATTGTCCCAGCGCGGCGCCTGCAAGAATCGCGATACACGGGATAAATGCAAAGTGATACCTATCTTGTATGACGGTCACCGCATGCACGACAGCGAAATACACCCAGATAACAATCGGCGGTAATGCAATCCACGCGGTAAACCTGCGGTTGAGTACGAGGCGGACGATTCCGACGATAGCCAGCAAGAGCATCGCCCACCAGTACAGATTGCCCGCCCATTTTATCGCACTGATGGCCGCGGGAGAGAAGCGCCGCTGAAGGCCTTCGATATTCCAGTGCACGCCGATTGTCTCGCGCTCGTGTAGCCGGATGAACTTCACCACCGACCGGCCAAGAAATGCCAGTGGGTGGGCACTGATGTACTCAATCGCCTGATCTCGCGCCTGTCGATCGCGGTCGGCCTCGTTAGTGAAGCCATCCCCGGGAAATGCCTGGTAGAAGCCCGTTGTTTCCGGGTTGTTGCCCATCCACAAGTTGACGCCACCATTGGTCGAGATCGGGACGAACTCACCGAATACACGTTGATTCCTAAGCGCCCACGGCAAAACCAAAGCGATCACCACGCCCGCCATAGCGGCCGTTCCACCCAAAGTGGCGAAGCGGTCCCGCGGATGCGAAACTAATCTGCTCAGACCGAATACCGCCGGCAGCAGAAGCGCAGTAGGCCGCATGTAGCATGCTGCAGCCAAAGCGACACCTGCCAGAGCTCCACGAAGCCACACTTGTGGCCGCTTAGCACACCAGATCGTCAGGGCCGCCAGCATCAGGAAGATAAACGGTGTCTCACTAGCCAGGACCGTGCTGAACTCGATCTGGCTCGGCCAAAGCGCGAGAAGAAGACCCGCACCCAGCGCCGCGTCGCGCGAGAACCACCGGCGAGCCAGGGTCATCGTCAGAGCCACTGTGGCCGTCCCAAGTGCGACGTTGAGCATCGCGATTGGAAGGTATCGGCCCGCGTGTTCCCAGCCGAGAACACGATAAAGCAATGAGAACAGAAACGACGGCCCCACGGGCCAATACGCGGTCGGCCCTGCATCATTGACATAGCCATCTCCGGTCGCCAGACTTCTCGCAAAAGTATCGTAGCGACCGGCATCCGAAACCGGGATCACCGGGACCACAACAACCCACGTGACACGAAAGAGAAGGGCGATCGCCAGAATGGTCACGTACTGCTTCCACATGCGCGTGGGCATCTCACTGCGTTGATTACCGCAGGGCATACGCAGTCATGCAAACAGATGGTGAAAGCGACTTACGAAGCTACATACGCCGGCGGCGTACGAATCGCACTCGACTGCTCGGACGGTACCCAACCCTTGCATACTCGTGACAACTGCGACAACAACGTGAATTGAGGTAGCTCAAGTATCTCCGAACCTCGCCACCGGCCGGTCGATGCGGTGGACCAACTCTCGTGCCATCAGCATCGGCAACGCAATGCCGTTCATCAGGTATCGCTTCCAGAGGCGGCGCGGCTCCTGGACCAGGCGGTGAGCCCATTCCAGCCCCGCGTGCTGGATCCAGCGCGGCGCGCGCGTGACGTGGTCGCACACAAAACTGAAACTCACGCCTACGCCTATGCTCACTTTCGCATCGCTTGCGATGTAGTTGTCGACGATCCATTGCTCCTGCTTCGGCGAACCCAACCCTACGAACAGAAAGTCGGGTTGAGCTGCACGGACCGCGGCCAGAATGCGGGCGGATTCCGCAGCATCCTTCTCGAATCCGAAATCCGGACAGTAGGTCCCGGCCACGCGGAGCTTTGGATGCCGTGCCTGTAGCACCTGCGCGGCCCGCCGGGCAGCGCAAGGGACATCGCAACGCTCCCTGCACGGCGTGCAACAATGATGAGCTGCCGCCGATCCACTTTCTGTGACCATTCCCTCCACGTCAGGCGATCCGCCGAGCAGGAATACCGAGAGATCGTGCTCCGCCGCCTTGGCACACAATGCCGGGAGCATGTCGGATCCAGTCACGCGTTCCGGAAGCGGCTTCCTTAGTAGCCACGACGCCCAGATGAGCGGCATGCCGTCCGCGACGACAACGTCGGCCTGTGTATAGAGGGTCCGTACGGCGGGGTTTCTGTAAAACCGGACGACGTGATCGACGTTGGCTGTCACAGTGTAGGTCGGTCGATCCCCCTTCGCCATGCCCACAAGAACGTCGAGCGCCTGCTCCAGACTAAGCACGTCAAACGGAACGTCGAAGAGTTTGATGCGGCGGGCAGCCGGCATCCCCGTGCTTGCTGAAGCCATGTCATTGGTGCGGATCATCCTAAGCTCCTTAGCCTGGCCATCTGCCATCGATGAAGGTGCCGTCGAAAGTCGAGGTCGTCGTACCGCTCCAGGCCACGAACGTACCCGGAGATGTACCCCACCAGAATACACAGACCACCTACGATGAATGGTCGCTCGAATAGCCGGTATACCGAAATACCCAAGGCGTAAAGCCAGTGTGTGCCCATGAAGTACTGTCCACGTCCCCACCGGAACCGACCGTGGAGGATGTTCTTGAACGAGGATCCCATTGGCCGCAAATGGATGAAACGAAGCTCGTCGTCCCGGAAGCTCCGTGCCTCCCACCCGAGCATCCGGCAGCGATGGCAATCGATGCCGTCCCACATGACATGCCCGACGAATCCACCGATCTCTCTGTAACAATCCACACGGTACAGCTTCGTCTGCCCCTGCGAGAACTCGTCTCCACTCCGTTCAGGCACTAGCTTTTGGCCGACACGGATCCAGCTCTTGCCGCTTACCGTCCCGAGCCTGGAGTCGTCTTCGAACTTCTCGAAAAGCCGCTCGAAGTAAGTTGCACCGAACTCCAGGTCTCCGTCGAGCTTGCAGATGTAATCGAATTCACTCAGGTCGAGAAGACGGAGCCCTTCTTCGAAGGCCTCGACAACGCCACCGCCTACTCTCCGACGCCCACGGCCCTCACGCCGGTGGACTCGAATCCAGTCGTGCTCCGCGGCCGCCCGATCCGCTATTGCTGCCGTGCCGTCGCTTGAGCCGTCGTCAACGATGACCCAGACCGCCGGCCGAACCGTCTGGGACACCACGGAGTCGATGGTTCGCTGTAGGTAAGCAGCCTCATCGCGCACCGGAGATACCACCACGTACTTCCGACCTGAACGTCGTCGCCGAAGGGCATCATTGTGCTCCTGTTCGGAGTTACCAGGGTGGGCTGTATCTAGGTCTGCTGCGGCGAGCCGGAAGGTGCTATTCTCGTTCGTGGTGGTCCAAGCCCCTTTCGGAACACCGGACCTGGACGACAGCGGCTCATGAATCCGGAGTTTCCTTGCTAGATTGGTCGGCGCGGCCACGACCGTCCTAGGAAGACGGCCAAGCCAGTCGCGACGGTACAACCACCAGATGGCGACCAACATTGAGACGATTCCGGGAATCATTAGATCGATCTCGGTCACGACGGGAAATACCCCCTCTCAGTGACTCGATCATGTGCTGCCTCTTCAGCGTCATCCGGCATTTGCTCCAAGACGCCCGCATCAACGAAAACCGCTAGAAGTTGCCGCCCATTCGACGCCACATCATACTCCTGGCAGACCTTCCGCCTGCCCTCGGCTCCCATTCGGCGCCGAAGCTCGGCATCGCCAGCAAGCGTGACGATGGCCTCCATCAGCCTCTCGACGTTCCCGGGCGGCACCAACAACCCGCTCACTCCGTCGTCTACTAACTCCGGAATACCCATGATTCGAGTAGTAAGCACCGGCAACTCTTTGGCCATCGCTTCCATCAGGACGACCGGAACCCCCTCAGCAAAACTCGGCAGCACGAACACGTCAGCCTCATCGAAGAACCGCTGGATCTCATCCTGACTCACGGCCCCCGCAAATGTCACCCTTTGCTCAATGCCCATTTCGCGGCTAAGTCGCTCCAATCCGTCACGTTTTGGCCCGTCGCCAACGATGGTGCATGTGACGTCCACCCCCCTCTGCGACAACCGTGCCATCGCCCGCAGAAGAACGGCGTGTCCCTTTACCGAGCTCAGCCGAGCGACATTGAGCAGACGCACCGATCCCGCCGTCTCCACCGCCGACCGCTTCACTGGCACGTAGCGCGCTGGATCAACACCACAGTGCACGATCCTCAGCTTGGGCCAGTCTACATGCCTGGCGAACGCCATGACTTGGCTACGACAAAAATCGCTAATGCATGATACCATCACCGACCGGCGGACCTTCTCCGCCAGAAGATAGCGCTCCGCATCATAGAACACCGCCGGTCCATGCGTCGTCATGCTGAACGTACAATCCCCAAACCTACTGGCGATCATCGCCACGCTGGCGCACGCCATAGCAAAATGGACATGCACGTGCCTGATCCCGCGGCGTCGCATCTCGGACCAAACAACCACCGCCTCCACAAAGTAGAACAACTGCCAAAGAAACGCACGCAAGCCAGCTGGACGGGTTGTAAGCGCGTAGATCAGCGTCGTCACATACCGCCACGGCCGTACCGCCAGAAGCGACAGATGGTCCCGCAGCAGACGAAGCAAGTTCGGCGGCAGAACGTAGTGAGTATTGGAAAACTCGGCTTCATCGATCTCCGACCGCGGATCTGTAGGGCAAGGTCTCCGAATCGAAAACGTGTCAACAGCCAGACCGGCATCACGCAACGCCAGGATTTCACGCTGCACGAACGTGTGCGAGAGGGCCGGGTAATGGCTCGTAAGAAACGCGATTCGGTTCATCTATCTACCCAACGCATCAATCTCGGTCCGACATGACCACGCAGGCTAACCCGGCATCACCAACTGGATCCGTGAGAACCCGTCGGACGGATGGGCCATGTTCAGCATTCCCCATCACTGCTTCGAGAGTCTTCGACATCGGCTTGAAAGAACGGTCCGAAGCCAGAAATCACATTGCCCCACAGTGATCGGCAGCTTGGCGACATAGTGATGAAGGGAGTACAGGGCGGCACCAGCCAACGAACCGACACGGCGGCGAAACCGCAGCGCGTTGCGTGCAATGGCCAGTGTGATCAGTGACAGCCACAGGCCAACGGGCCAAAAGGATGACAAGCCAATCGACAAGCCTACCGCCACACCGGCCACGACAATATGACACGGATTGCGCCAGCGCATACGCCGCCAACGCTGCAGACCAGGACACCGATGAGCCACTTCCGCATATCCTCGACCGGTGCGCTTGCACCGACGCCAGTACTGACCGAAGCCGGTCATGTTGATGTCATGCAGGACCATCGGCTTGTCTACACAAAGAACGTGCAGACCTTGACCCTGCCGAATTCGGTAGCAAAGATCCGGCTCTTCACCCGCGATCAGCGACTCATCATACCCGTTAGCTTTGTGGACGACTTCCGCACGGAACAGGGCAATTCCACCACAGTAGTCCGCCAACCCCGGCGGTACATACCAGTCGTGATGCGCCCAGAAGTTGTAGATCGAGGCTGTGGGATCAACTTCCTCGACCCGGCCAAAGACGCAGACAATACTGGGGTCTTCCAGGGCCGCCACACCGGCCTTGAGCCATGCCGGATCGAGGATCGTGTCACCGTCCAAGAACTGAATCAGTTCGTGACTCGCTGCGGCCAAGCCAGCGTTTCGGGCGGCCGCGGCGCAGGGTCGCTCGGGGCGGATCGCGATGACCTTGGCACCCAGCCGCTCGGCCACGGCGCAGCTGCCGTCCGTCGAATCGGTGTCCACGTAGATCAGCTCGATCCTGTCTTCGGGATAATCGACCCTCTGCACTGACTCCAGACAGCGAACCAGCCGCTCGCCCTCGTTGCGGCCGATGACGACTATGGTAATGGGCGGAAACTCAAAGCTCATTGGATGAACCGGAACGTGGTCAACGCACACTCCAGGCGATACCGCCATGGGCCTTAGGCCCTGCGAAACAGCTTCATACTCAGACCTGGGTGAGCACCACTCGTGTAGTACCCCAGAAGACCTCGGCGCGTAGGTGCCTCCATCCGATGAAGGTCGAACGGATCGTCGTTTGCCACGCTCGCGATCCCCTCTCGCGTCATCGCTGACCTGAAGCCCAATCCGCTAAGGCGCTGACAGACACGCGGCACCGACCGGCTGTAAGGGAACGAAAAGTACACCGGACGCCGGCCGAGCGCACCCTCGAAATCGTCGGCTGATCGCCGGATCTGGTCCAAGGCCTCCTCCACCGCCAGCGACGACAAGTCGACGTGGTCAGCCGTGTGCACCCCCAATGCGAAATTAGGATACTGCGCAGCTAGACTGCGAACCTCATCCCAGTTCAACGTCAGCCGCGGCGCATCCGTGTCGGACTCCAGCTGTGAGACGAGTGACTCCAGCAGAGCCTCACGTTCCGCACAGCCTGCCGACAACAGGAGGTCGGCCACGACCTTACACGCCGCTTCTCTGCCTTCCGATTCAGCAAGATCGAACGGTGGCTGACCATCAAGCACGAATCGGTCACGTCGCCGACGGCGTAACGCCGAGTAGAGCACATCAGCCCACTGATTGTCGCCACGGTCAACGTAGCCGGTGCAAAGGTAGAGTGTGGCGGGCAGTTGATATCGCTCGAGTATTGGTGCAACAACCTCGAGGTTATCACGGTAGCCATCGTCAAATGTCAGCAGCACGGTCTTCGGCGGAATGGACTTGCCATCCCAAAGCATGTCGGTCAAGTCGGCCAAACTGATGACGCGTCGATTCTTCGCCAGAAAGCGCATCTGCATCTCGAATCGATCCGCGGCCATCCTGTTGCGCGGTGCGATCCAGGCTTCATCGGCCGGGCGCGTCACGCTATGGTACATCAGAATACAAGGGGGCTGGCATCGTCGCAGCCGCGCGTAGAGCCCAGCCGCACCCGTCCAGTAGAGCCCCGCCTGAGCACGCCGCAGCAGCTGACGTCGGTACGGCAACGCGGTACCAGAACCAAGCTCATTAACCATGACGAACGCAGAGGCGCGCAACATCATCTCGGTCACCCGTCAGGAGCACGTACGCACCACCGGTTGTGCAGCAGCATGCCAGCGTGGCCTGGAAGGTCACCCTGGGCAACTGGCGATGAACCCTCATGCCTGCGGAGTCTGGTAGATCAGCGCTTGATGCGGTCAAGATACTCGCTCAGGATCGAGGCCAATGAATCAACACCCGGTTCGAACACCATCGAATCATGGTCCCCGGGAATCTCATGGACATCGAGGTTCTCAACAAACGGACCCCACCCGTTGTCCGGATACACGAACTCACGGTCGCAATTCACGACTCTGTCAGTGCCGAGCACGTGCGCCTTCTCCAGCGGGGGGCGGAACAGCACAGTCCAGCCTCGATAGGTTTGCTGGACGTATTTCGCGTTGGCCCTCCGGTAGGCCATGTGAACGGCCTTCGATCGGCATTCTGTCTCACTCATTCCGGGACCAGGAAGACCGACGCGGCCTCGGATACGCCCCCATTCCCAGGTCGCTCGCTGTGCCACCCACTCCGACACATAGCGGACACCGCGATCACGGAATCGTTGTCCGTGGATCCGCAATCGGTCCATTATGCTCAGGTGATCATGTGCGACATTCGAGGACGCGTCAATCAGCACGACAAGGGCCACATCCTGCCCCTGGCCAACGAGTTGTCTCGCCATCTCCAGTGCGATGTTCCCTCCGGCGCAAAAGCCACCGACAACATACGGCCCCTCAGACTCAACAGCCCGCATCTCGGCCAAGTAGGCGCGCGCCATCTCATGCAGGTCTTCGCTCGGCTGCTCGTCGCCAACCAGACCGCAAGCCTGAAACGCATAGACTGGCCGGTACCGCCCAAGACGCCTCGCCAAAGGACGTAAGTTGAGCACATTGCCGAAGGCACCATGAACCATGAAGACCGGCAGGAGGTTCTCGCTGCGCCCGTGGGTCATCGGCACGAGGTGTTTCCGAACCCGTCTTCCAGACAGGTCCTGCCTGGACGCCACACCACGCTCCACCTTCGTGGCCAACGTCTCGATCGTCGGTGATTCGGGCAGCGTGTTCACGGAGAACTGGACCCCAAAGGCATCGAAGACCAACACGAACAGTTCCACGGTTTGCAGCGAGTCACCCCCGAGCTCGAAGAAGTCGTCCTTGACACCCACTGACGTCAACCCAAGCACCTGCCCCCACAGATCTGCCAGAACCCGTTCCGTCTCCGTGCGCGGTTCCACGTGGTCACCGCCCGCCGACACCTCCTGGTCGCTGTCACCAAGCCGGTTGCGGTCAATCTTGCCGTTGGGCGTACGCGGCAGCGACTCCAGGATCACGATCTTCGCCGGAATCATGTAGTCCGGAAGCTTGCGCCCGAGCAATAGCCGAATCTCCGAGCTGTTAGACGTGCACCCTTCGTGGAGCACCACATACGCAGTCAGACGCACACTGCCGGGACCGTCCCCACAGGCCACCACGGTGCTCTCCCGAATACCTTCGACCTTCGCGATCGCCACTTCGACCTCGCCGAGTTCGACGCGTTTCCCACGAACCTTGACCTGCGAATCGATACGACCAAGGTGTTTGAGGTTTCCGTCTTCACACATGCTTCCAAGGTCGCCGGTCCTGTACAACTTGGCACCCGGTTCGAATGGATTGTCAATGAACCTGTCCTGTGTCAAACTCGGGCGACGGAGGTAACCTCGCCCGACTCCGCTCCCGCCGATGTAGATCTCACCAGATTCCCCGCCTGGAACCGGTCGCAGATCGGCATCGAGGAGGTGGATCGAGGCGTTCCGAATCGGCCTTCCTATGGTGACGCTGTGGCTGTCAGACTCGTATTCGGGCGGAATCGGGAACATCGACACGATCCCCGTCGTCTCGGTCTGTCCATACATGTTGATCAGCTGGTTTCTGCACCCCAGCTCGTGCATCCAAGTCAACGGTATGTCGGGGGCGAGCGGCTCGCTGGCGGAGACCAGCAGGCGCAGGTGGCTGTCCAAGAGTGTCGCACGCTCCTCCGGGGGGAGCGACTGCAGTACGTGAATCAGACTTCTCCAATAGGACGGGATGATGTCGATGATGGTGACACCACGCGTCTTGATCACGTGCAGTAGTTCATACGGGTTCCTTGTCTGCTGGACCGTTGCCACAACGAGCGTCGCCCCTCTCGACAGGGGCATGACCAACTGACGAACCGAAGACGAGAAGGAGAAGGACGCCGTGTGCAGGTACACATCAGACGGCGTCACGTTCAGGTGTGCCTGCATGG